>DATMOV010000120.1:0-4319 GCA_035568055.1 Cytophagaceae bacterium | reverse complement strand
TTTTTTCTGTGAATGAAAAAGTATATATATATTATGTGCTTTATATTTTGTGTGGAATATTGACAACGCTTGCAGATGATTCTCTGGGCTATCAATATATCTGGTTTAAATTCCCTTATATTAATTCTTATATCGGCGCTCATATTGCACCTACTTTGCTCCTGATTACTTTTATATTGTATTCAAGAGAATTTTTACATTTAAAGAAATCATTTCCAAAATACGATAAAATAATATTCGGTGTAACTATTTCTTACCTTGTTTATTATATTCTTAACCTTACAATTCTTCCCGCCAGCATGAAATTTCGCGGACTATATGTTTTGCCATTCATTGCAGTATACCTCGTTGCTTTGAAATCTTTTGTCAGTGGTTACAAGCCGGCAAGATTTTTCATCATCGGCTACAGTTTTATTTTTGTTGGTGTAATTATCATCAGACTAAGATCCAATGGTGCCGTTGAAGGAAATTTATTTACTGTTTACAGTTTAAATTATGGATTGATACTGGAGGCAATCATATTATCTTATGCTCTGGCTGATCGCTTTAAATACGCCAAGAAAGAAAGAGAGAATGCACTTAAAGAAAGAGCTGAAGCCCAGGAAAGATCGATTAAGCAGCTTAGGATAAATGAGGAATTGAAAGACCAGGTGAATAAAGAGCTGGAAGTAAAAGTCGCTGAACGTACAAAAGAACTGTTCGAAAGCAATATTAAACTCAAAGAACTTACAGATAAAGCAAATCAAATGAGCATAAAGCTCGATGTAGACAATTGGGATCTACAGAGAAAAATTGAAGAATCCATATTAACAAGAATGAGCGGACAAAAGATTTCTTATGAAGAATTTAATAAGATCTTTCCTGATGAAAGCGCATGTATGCGATATTTACACAAACTAAAATGGAACGAGTCCTATACTTGCAGGAAATGCAGAAATAAAGAAAGCATTGATGAAGGTTTTACTAAGAAATGCATAAAATGCAGCTACCTTGAATCAGTTTCAGCACATACGCTGTTTCATGCGCTAAAATTCCCACTCAATAAAGCTTTTTACATTGCATACCAGACTATTCATAAGAAGGAAAAAGTAACCCTTGATGAATTATCATCTTTATTGAATTTAAGGAAAAATACCTGTTGGAAATTCAAGGATAAGATCTCTTCAGCCATTAAGTTTTACCAGAAAAAAAATAAGACAGACCTGTTAAAAAGCTGGGAGGATATAATATTCATTGATAAGCCCCTAAAAAAAAATCAGCGCTGAAAAATCAGAATATCATTTTTGAAATACCACTTCATCAGCAATGTAATTTTATCGTTAAAACATAAATATATGCAGGCAAATAATCACCTTGCTTTGTTTTATCCTTCTCGATTAAATACCTTTTACCCCTTCTCTAACCATTCCTTGTTAATTTCATATTTTAGTGCCATTTTATTTTATAATTTTTATGTAAATTATTCATAATCAATTATTAAATAAAATATTTTTGTGCTATATTTCTATTTTCCATGGGCTAAAATTAGCTGAATATTTTACTAAAAAGTACAAATTTTCTCGACCTGTAGATCTTCCTTCGTATATAGGGTATATCTTTTATATTTTATAAAAACCTTTAAAACGCAAGTAGATATGAGACCTATGAGATCTGTTTACCCCGGCATATTACAATTGCTCCCTTTTTATTTTATTATTTTACTGATAATTTATCTTTCTCTCCCTATTTCATTATTCGGCCAGGGAGAAGGGAATGTCTGGTATTTTGGAAAAGGTAATGGCCTGGATTTTAACTTCTCACCGCCAGCTCAACTTCAAAATGGCAATGTGAATTTATTAGCTGTAGCTACAGGAGAAGGTGTAGGTGCCATGTCAGATGCTAATGGCAATTTATTGTTTTATACAAATGGTAATGTAATATTCGACAAGACTCATACTGCCATGCCCAATGGAACTGGTTTGAACGGAGATGATAATACCGTACAGACAGGTTTAATTGTGCCTGTACAAGGCAGCACTACACAATATTATGCAATTGAAACAGGAAGCGGTGGCGGTAAACCAGTAAAATACGTGATTGTGGATATGACCTTGAACGGAGGGCTTGGAGATGTAGTAATAGCATCAAAAGGAGGAACCAACGGCGTAACACTTGTAGCCTCGGCCGGGGAGGGATCACTGGCAATACCTGAGTATACTGCCGGCAATGTACCGACCGGCAATTACTGGGTGATACAACATTCATCCAGCTCTGCTGACTATTATGTATCTAAGGCAACTTCAGCCGGAATCTCTGCTCCTGTTACACAAACCGTAGGGACTGCATCGATCAATGGTGTCATGATGTTTAAAACCAACAGCTGTTTTGATAAAATTGGAGTGGCATATTATAAATCAGGCCGTGTCGAGATTTTACCGTTTAATAATGTCACTGGGATTATTTCTCCTCCAACGACAACTTTGGCTGGCACGGGAGGAGCTCCGTTTTTAAACCCAGAGGTTTATGGTATTGAGTTTTCTCCTAGCGGCCAATTCTTATATGTCACTGAATCTGGTTTAAATAGCCGAAAAACAATTTATCAATTTGACATTTCAGCAGGAGCAGGTCTCAACCCTGCGGCGGTTTTGGCTTCCAAAAGTTTTTATACCGGTGGTGCTGAGGTCGTGCGTTTCGGTGCAGTACAATTGGCTCCCGATGGAAGAATTTATTTCCCCGGCTGGAACCCAGCCGCCCCCGGATATATCAATGCTATTCCAACCCCTGATATTGCATGGACAAAACCTAATCCCACTTTAGGAACTGACCTTCTGTATAAACAATATTCATACTTAGTTAATGAAATAGGAGAAGGCTTGCCTCCTGTCTTAAAAAACCTCTTAACCTCAGTAAAAATATATTATACGAATGCTTGCGAAGGAGGAACCACTAACTTCAGTTATATATTCGGAAGTAAGGCAGTGTCACAAACCTGGGACTTTGGAGATCCTGGCAGCGGGGCAGCCAACACTTCAGCTTCTGCGACACCAAGCCATATATACGCTACAGCGGGTACATATACTGTTACCCTGACAATAGTGGATAATTGCGGAAGAACAAGGACAGGAACTGTTTCTGTAATCATAAAATCAGGTCCGCTGGTAACCATACCAGCCGCTGCATGTCCAAATACCAATGTTACCTTTACCGGAACTGGCACTAATAAAGCAAACTATACCTGGTCAACAAGTCCATCTGGTCCTTTTGGATCAACAGGTTCAACTTATACTTACAATGGCACCCTGCCCAAAACCATTTATGTTCAGGATCCAACACCTCTGGCTACCTATACAGTGGGTCAGACCTCCGAGCCTGACTGCTTCTCTCCCACTACCGGCAATGTTTATTTTGAAATTTTCACTAGTTTAACTATCACTTCATTTCAGCTTCAATGCAAAGCTTCCACCTCTGCGTCAAATGTTTCTATACAGAACGATCTTGGAACAATTACTTACTGGGGTCCGGTTGCCGCTCCGGTTGTAAATGGGGCACTCTTAACCATGACTCCCAATGTTACGCTGGCGCCTGGGAAATACCGTTTCTTTACTTCAGATCCAACCGGGGCATTTTGCCGTAATACCACCACCACACCTGATGGTGGCCGGAATGTAGGAGGGGTAATTAATGTTACCGGTGAGAATAACGGCATAAAAGCAGGCTCTTTCTTCAACATCAAGATTGCGATTCCCGATCCATGTGGCATCAGAGCTTATACTGTAGTTGACAATTGTGGTCTGCCGGTAAGCTTTGTGGAGTTTACAGCCGAGAGATCCGGAAAAGCATCTTTATTGCATTGGATTACCTCTTCAGAAAAAAATAATGACCATTTTAAAATCGAGCGTTCAGAAAACGGGCTGGATTTTAAGACCATCGGAACTATAGCCGGGAAAGGAAATTCAAGCTCGCTGAACTTCTATTCTTTTACAGATATTTCTCCGGTTTCCGGCAAGAATTACTATAGGTCGGTGCAGGTAGATATTGATGGCACCGAAACAAACACAAGAGTAATTTTACTTGATTTTAATTCCGCAGGAGTCTCTCTAGCCCCTAATCCATTTCAGGGCAATACGACCCTTTCCTTTATGGGTAACGATGAAGTCCGGATCAAAGTGATAGATCTTTCAGGAAGGGTGCTGGAAATGTACACGCGCAATACCTCAGAAAACCAAGTACAGGTCGGCTCCAGGCTCGCCTCCGGCTCTTACCTGATACAGGTGATCTCAGAAAATGTAGCGGAGGTGTTTAAAATTATTAAAGAGTAGGTAAAGCTTAAAGCGAAAAGT
>DATMOV010000119.1:0-2032 GCA_035568055.1 Cytophagaceae bacterium | reverse complement strand
TACAACTATTGGAAAACGCAAAAAGATAAAGAAAGTAAAGTAGTCAATGTTAAAGCAGCACCTGTAAAAAAGAAAGAAGAGCCAAGGCTCATGGTATCATCCGCAGATAAGGAAATGCAAAAAAGTCTGAAGAACGCCCAGCAAAAGCTGGCTAAATCAGAGCAGAAGATTACGGAGATGGAGCTTAAAAAAAGCAACCTGGAAGAAGAGCTGACAAAGCCTTCTGTATATGAAAATGCCAGGCTGCTTGCAGAAACTAAAGCGCAATACGATCAGGTCACGTCAGAGCTAAATAGAGAACAAAAAAACTGGGACATGGCTGCAGACGAAATCGAAAGCCTGGAGAAGAGCGTTCTAACAAAATGATAAAAATCAGATCCTTTTTTTTATTTATAATCCCATTTTTTATTTATGGCTGTGTACCAATCGACCCTCAGAACGGTGATGGGCAGGGTACTGATCAGGGTATTAAAGTCAAAGTAGTGGAAAAAGATCTGGTAACGGAAGACTATATCTACGAGCCTCAGGTCAAAACCGCATTGCTATATCCATTCACCTACAACAACGACTCAAACGATATATATTCCCCGCCGATGCTGCGGCCTGCTATAATTCCAATAGCGCAAACCAATCAGCTTATATTGGAATTTGACGAGATGGGCAATTATCCTCAAAGCTACTATGCGAAGATACTGAATTGTAATGCAGACTGGACTGTTTCAAGCCTGAGCTCTGTTCAGTATGTCAATGAATTCAATGAATACTTTATCAGCGACCGTAAATCTTCTTTCAATACACGGCTTCCTTATATCCATTATAAATTTGTAGTACCGAGGGTTAAGCAAAGCGGAAATTATATGGTGATCGTCTATCGCAACTTCAATGATAAAGACCTTATTCTAAGCAAAAGGTTTATGGTGTATGACAACCAGATAGACATACTGCCACAGGTGAAATTTTCTACTGTACTTGATACGAGAAATTTTAATCAGCAGGTGGATTTTGCGATTAGCTATGCGAAGTATGATATATTTAATCCTCTGCAAAACTTAAAAGTTTCTGTAAGACAAAACTATCGCTATGCTACAGCAATCAATAATTTAAAACCTGTATTCATCAAAGAAGACGAGAAGAGGCTTGAATATTTCACTTATGATCTCACCAATAATTTTCAGGGCGGAAATGAATTCAGGATATTCGATATCAGGAGCGCTATGTTTGCCGGCTTCAATGTGGCCAAGGTAAGGAGAGACTCAGCTAAAGCAGAGGAATATTTACGAGTAGACAGGAACCGAAGGAATGATGGCTATGCATTAACCATTGATAAAAACGGAAGATTCTATATACAGCTTTATGAAACCGGCGGCACAGACATTGATCCCGATTATGTGTATGTTAACATGTACCTGCGCAGCGACAAGACGGATGGAAAAGTATATGCCTTTGGCGCTTTCACCGACTGGAAGCTGAAAGACGATTTTGAGATGAGCTATGATGAAACCAACAAATATTATACCTGCCGCGCTCTTCTAAAACAAGGCTATTACAATTACAGATATGTATACGTTCCGCCGGGGACAACAAAAATCGACGAAACTTATTTTGAAGGCACATATAATCTTACAGAAAACGAATATGATATTGTGGCTTACTACAGGCCTGTAGGAGCGCGCTCGGATTTGATCATTGGTTATAAATATGTGAAGTATCCTTAATGAGGATATTGAATTTACGAATGAAGGATTTATGGGAAGAAAAAATAAAATATTTTCAACAAAAAAAGTCATCGCTATAAAGTGCGGTGACTTTTTGTTTTATGACCAAACTCCTAATCTTCAAATAAAGTTGAATCTGTCAGTCATCGGATCTATCCGGAGTTTTGTATTTCAGTGGGGATACTTTCCCTGGTTTTGTTTTTCATTTCTATAAGCCTTTAATTCTTCATCCAGCCCGTTACACTATGCCTGTCTTTTTTTGTTGGCATTACTTCATGCTGAACTTCTTCGCTTCTAAAGCATACAAACTTTCCCCC
>DATMOV010000118.1:0-3699 GCA_035568055.1 Cytophagaceae bacterium | reverse complement strand
TTTTAAGAAAAGAATTTGAAAAAATCGGACTGCAGCCTTTCAAAGGAAGCTACTTTCAAAATTTTAATCTCAACATCAATACTTTTCCCGGAAAAGTGATTCTTCAGACCGATCGTAAAAAATTCGTCACAGGAAAAGATTATATAGTGAATCCCATATCCGGACCAGGCAAAGGGGAATACAATGTAAATTATCTGGACACTTTAATATTCAGCGATAATACTATTCGTAAAAAATTCCTGGACACAGATAACAGCAAATCTGTTTTTGTATATGAATCAAAATACTATCAGAAAATTACTGAACTGCGGCTGGAATATTTGGACAAGATCCACGAAGCTCCGTGTATTATAGAGTTGGAAGACAGAAAACTTACAGCTGGATTATCAGGCAGTCAGTTCAGCCACCCTTTTTTTAAAGTAAAAAAGGAAGCTTTTGATATGAGTACGAAGCGAATCAAATTCCGATTGGATGCTCAACTGATTAGAAATTATCAAACACAGAATGTTATTGGCTATATCAAAGGAAAAACAAAGCCGGATTCAATGATCATCATTTCCGCCCATTACGACCACCTGGGCAGGATGGGAAAAAAAACATATTTTCCCGGGGCAAACGATAATGCCAGCGGAGTTGCCATGATGCTTGAGCTAGCCCGCCATTATGCGAAACCAGAAAATCAACCCGACTATACAATCTTCTTCATGGCCTTCGGAGCTGAAGAGGTGGGTTTACTGGGCTCAAAATATTTTACAGAGCATCCTTATTTTTTTTTAACAAGAATAAGATTCATGATCAATCTTGATCTTTTGGGAACCGGCGACGATGGAATGATGGTCGTGAATGCAACAGTAAATCCAGTTGAATTCGGCCTGCTTGACTCCATCAATAAAAGAAAAAAATACCTGCCGGCTCTTAAGAAAAGAGGCCCGGCACCCAATTCCGATCATTATTATTTCTCCGAAAGAGATGTTCCCGCTTTTTTCTTTTACACACTGGGAGGAATTGCCGCATATCATGATATTTACGACAGGCCCAAAACCCTGCCCCTCACAAAATTCAAAGAAGTATTCCTGCTCATTTCTGACTTCATCAAAGAACTTTGAATTATTTGGCAATATTTCAAGATATTATTAAAATAAAGATAGATTATGGTAGCTTTGTATGGTCAAAGACTTTTGCCAGATATAGAGGTGTGCATGGCAAAAGACCCTGGCAGAAGAAAAACAGGTATGAATTTGAATACATTAGGTTTGGGAATATTTTCAACACTGATCCTTGTGATAGGAACTATGGCCTTTTTTATGCCCGAAAACCTGACACTTCTAAGCACAACATATCCTTACAATTTATTTAGAGTAGATCTCGGCCTGATTGGGATCATTATTGCTTTATTCAATAATAAAAAAATCTCAAAATATTCAAATCTTGCATTGGGAACGCTTATAGCTTATCAGGCGATAGCGAGCTTTTCCCATTTTTACCCCGAGGAGATTTTTCAATGGACAATCCTGGATGACATACTGAACGCGGATATTGGATTAGGTATGATTTTATTAAGCTTTTTTGAGAAAGATGAGTTGATTCACTAAAGAATATTCAATACCTGCTCTTTAATTTTCTCCAGCTCTTCCTTCATTTCCACCACACAACGCTGAATTATTGAGTCATTGCATTTAGACCCGATGGTATTGATCTCTCTTCCTAATTCCTGGCCGATAAAGCCCAGTTTCTTACCATTGCTTTCCTTACCTTTCATAGTCTCCACGAAATATTCCAGGTGATTTTTCAATCTTACTTTTTCTTCGCTGATGTCCAGCTTCTCGATATAATAGATCAGCTCCTGCTCAAAACGATTTTTATCTATATTGTCGCCGATTTTAAATTCATCAAAATGTTTTTGAATTCTCTCCTTTACTCCGGCAATTCTCTGCGGATCAGATTCTGCGACTTTTTCAAGTAAACTCTCAATTTTGCTGATGTATGAAATGAATTTGCCTTCCAGTACTTTACCTTCAGCATTTCTGAACTCTTCGCACTTTTTAATAGCCTCGCTGATCGCTTTCGCAATGAAAGCCCATTCTTCGGTATTGTCAGCCGCGTCAGCTTCCGCTTCAATAGCTTTAGGCATGGTCAAAGCGATCTTGAAAAGGTCGGATTCAGGAAGTCCCAGCATGTTCGCTGTTTCTTTCAGGTCCTGGTAATATTGTTTGACCAGCTCACGGTTCACAAATACTTTTGGCTTTACAGCACCCTTCTGAACAATGTCAACAGAAAATCCAACCTTTCCTCTTTCCAGGGTTCCGTTGAGCATGGTACGCACTTCGAGTTCTTTGTCAGCATATTCTCTCGGTAGCTTGATGTTGGCATCCAGAAATTTGGAGTTGAGTGATTTGATTTCCACCGTTACTGTCAACTGCTCGTTTTCCATACTTGCAATCCCGTAACCTGTCATTGACTTAAGCATATACAAAAGTTTGTTTTAAAGGCATACAAGATAAGAAAATTAGTTGAGACTAAGCCAAGCAGCCTTCTACTGCGATTTTTGGAATTTGATTTTTGATATTTCCATTTACTCTATTTCTGCTTATCTTTACTATATGAAATTTGGCGTAACAGTATTTCCCGGCTCTAATTGTGATGAAGATCTTGTCTATGTGCTCAGGCATGTCATGGAACAGGAAGTTGTAAAGCTCTGGCATAAAGATGCAGACCTCAAGGGCTGCGACTTTATTCTTTTGCCTGGCGGATTCTCTTACGGCGATTACCTGCGCTCCGGAGCGATCGCGCGTTTTTCACCGATCATGGATAAAGTAATCGCACACGCTGAGAAAGGCGGCTTTGTAATGGGTATCTGCAACGGATTTCAAATCCTCACCGAATCTCATTTGCTACCAGGCGCTCTGCTTAGAAACGATAACCAAAAATTCAATTGTAAGAATGTGCTGATCAAGGCGGAAAATAATTCTACTGTTCTTACTGCCAAATTAGATCTTAAGAAAGCTTATAAAATTCCTGTCGCCCATGCCGAAGGAAGGTATTTCACCGATGCTGAAGGATTAAAAGAGCTGAAAAAAAATGACCAGATCCTTTTCAGGTATTGTGATGAAGGAGGAAAGATTACTGATGCAGCCAACCCAAATGGCTCACTGGAAAACATCGCCGGCATCTGCAACAAAGGAAAGAATGTATTCGGCATGATGCCCCACCCGGAGCGCGCGGCCGATACGGCTCTTGGCAATACGGATGGCAGAGCACTGTTTGATTCTATATTGGCGTTGATAGAGGCTTAGTTCTCTGAACCAGGATTTTTGAGATTAAAGGATTAAAGAAACTGCTACTCTTCAGGTATTTTCCTGCATATGAAAGTCATCCGATGACTGAATCCTGAAGCTCTTTAATGAGCTTTCTGGTGGAGCCATCGGATGACTTTCGCTGCTGTTGGAAATAGAGTTGTCAACTTTTCTTACTTCATCCAGGACTGAGGATTTTAGCAGCGAAATTATTCAGTTTTATCCGTATAGGTTTAATTCCCGAAATAGAATGTTACAGTGATTGGATAAAAGGTTGGAGCCAGTGTATAAATCAAAGTCTATTCAAATTAATCACCGAAGGAAAAGGGCAACCTGACAAGAAAGTGAAATAGAAAACCAGGCGCTAACAAGAGATTTATGAAATGGGGACTAAAGTGGTTAATTG
>DATMOV010000117.1:0-3197 GCA_035568055.1 Cytophagaceae bacterium | reverse complement strand
GATACAGTGATATTAGCTCCTCCGGTTGCTAAACCCGGACTTGTTATAGGAGCGCTCGCTCCCGATTTCACACTTCCTGACCCTCAGAGCAAAGCAATTACTCTGAGTTCCTTTCGCGGTAAATATGTGTTGCTTGATTTCTGGGCATCATGGTGCGGGCCGTGCAGGCAGGAAAACAGACATACTATTCAGGTATATAAAAAGTATAAGGATAAAGGTTTTGAAATACTCAGCGTTTCTCTTGATAAAAATGCCCAGACATGGCAAGAGGCCATTCAGAGAGACGGGCTTACCTGGCCGCAGGTTTCTGACCTGAAAGAGTGGAACTCTGAACCTGGCATTAAATATGATATCCAACAACTTCCCACTACTTTTCTGCTGGATAAAAAAGGAGTGATCATTGCAGTCGATTTACGTGGCAATGATCTGGATAAAGAGTTGGATAAGGTTTTTTCGGGTAAATGACATTACTTCTTAATTAACTGCCCTTTCCCTGTGCTGCTTCCCCCGATAATAACAGGCGATCCTGAATAGTAAACATTCGCGGAATTTTCAATATAAGCTATCATTAAACTGTCCGAGCGTACAAAGGAATTTCCTTGCCCTTTGCCGGTGACATAAGTTTGTTTGCTGCTCATTCCTTCAGAGTTTAATTGTCCGATGCCAAGTGTATATGCCAGCAGTGTTTCTGTTTTTCCGGTAAGAGTGAAATCTCCAAGGTTGTCCATATCCAGCCAGATATATTTGCTGTTGAGATCCAGGTTTATGCTTCCATTGCTGTAAAGATGAACGAATATGGAATCTTTAATTAACTGCCCTTCAGTGCTGATCAGTCCGGGGCCATAATGAAAAATATTAGTCGCGTTTTTTATTCCTATGTAAATATTTCGAGGGTCTTTATAGTTCCGTACCCAGTTACAGGTATTTTCGTTGGCGATAGTTAAATTTCCACCGGACACCTCCGTTTTTATTTTTTTTAGCAAATGTTCTCCCGCTTCAACAGTTATAGTTTCTGTGGTGTCATCCGTCAGGATCACGTTAAGATTTCCGGAAAGATGGATTACGTTAAAAGGAGGGACTGTTCTCTGTTCCTTGGTCACTTTGCCCATACTCTTCATACAGTCAGGCGCATCACCGCCGCAGGCATTGAGGAGCAGGCTCCCAAGAATAATTAATATAGTTTGTTTCAGTAGACTCAATTTATTTTTAAAATTTTAAACCAGCGCTCCATTCCACTACATCCGCAACTCCGAAATGAGACTTTAGCGCTATACCGGCAAAATAATTCGGATGAAAATAATATTTAAGCCCATAGCGCTGATAAACAGGCTTGTTGATTTTATACGGATCAACCAAATAATAGCCAAACTGTGTGATCAGCGCAAGCCTTGCAATATTCAGCTCATGGCCAAAATTTAATCCCCATTTTAAATTTGTTTTTTTGATCTCAGAAAGATCTCCATTAAATAATATCTTGCCTGTAGGGTCATAAAATATATCTGTCCCGATTAATAAAATGCTTTTATGGTTCAGTGATCTTCCTGCATATAAAGAGTAAGTGCCCATAAAATAATCCTGCCCGCCGATAGGATAAATTTGCTTGACGCCGCCGGCAACCGATATGAAGAAGAAGTTTTTGCTTTTAAATGCCGGGAGTGTATCCCGCACCATTTCATGCTGCACTTTTGATCTGATGCCTATGCCCAGATAAATGCTTGGAAGATTAATGCCAAGGTTAGGGACTTTGATCGCACCGTTAGAGAAGTGTAATAATCCCAGGCCGGTATTGATATTTAACCTGCCTGTCTTGAAAGCATAATTCAATCTTCCGCTGAGTGTAAAGTTCGTGCGGGAGCTGATTAAATTGTCTTTGTAATTATTTTGAAGGTCAAATCTTCTTTCAGTAAAGCCTACCCCAACACCAATTCTGAAATGCATTTCATGCCTCGCCGTTCTGAAGATTACCAGGCTCATGTGAGGGAAGATCCCCAGCATATTTCCCAGCGGCTTTTTAGGATCCATGATAAAGTAATGTGCAGAAACACCGACCCTGGGATAATTGTATAGCTGCGCAAACGACTGTTTACAAGTAGTTTGTTTGCTAAGTTCCAGTTCTATGGAGGAGGGGCGCTGATTGGCAAGATGCGCCATGTTTACGCTGTGCTGCATCACAAAGCCATAATGATACTTCAGGTTGATAGTAAGATCATCAAACCTCGTTGTTTTTTGTCCGGATGAAAAGAGCGGATATAATAAACAAAATGCTATAAAAATGCTTTTTGACTTTGATAAAGTCATCGTGAATGCCCGGCTTAAGCTTTATGTGCTTAAAGCTATTTATTTTTCTTTTCATATGAAAATTGAACGCTATTTCATATTTTTTTTATTTGCCTGCATATTCCTGAGATATACATTTCAATATTTCGCTTTTCCTGTGCTGGCAAACCTTTTTATTCATCTGGTTTTTTTATTGCAGATCGCCTTGCTGGTTCTTTTCTTTATAGAAATTAAAAATACTGTATGTCGGATCGTTTTGACCTATTATATGATAGGAGTGCTCGCTATTATATTTGAATTGAATCAATGGAAGGGTGCATACCCCTTGTTGTTTATAGGCTCCCTGGGTAATTTTTTATTTCCTGTATATGTGGTTTATACAAGAAGAAAGTTTGGATTTAAAGGTGTATTGCCTTACCTGGTGGTGCTTGGAATATTTTTATGGACTCAGAATATTTTTCTTTTCTTTATCCCTGTTCAAAATAACCTGTCGATGGCACATACGACAAGTTATTTTATTGCCGCCACGTGTTTTTATATACTTTTCAATGAAACTAACGCCAATAGTTTATCGGAGGATGAAAGAAAAATCGTTGTATTTATTCTTATTGCCGCTGTTTTATCAGCATTAGGTGTTACTTTTAAAGAAAAATTTTATGTCCATTGATCTGAATAAAGAAAAGATACTCACAGGCTTTGTTATCCTCACTATAGCCCTGGTGCTGGTTATGAGCTTTTTTAAAATCAAGCTTGAAATTTTTTTATTGCTGTATGCTGTTTCTCTTTCTTTGTTGCTGGGACATTACCTGTTTAGTGCAACAAGAGTTTTTTATAAGCTCGTCATGCTTGGTTTATTTTCGGGTATTCTTATGTATTTCCTGAATTTTATGGGCTGGCCTTACGGGATGTATTTTTTTATA
>DATMOV010000116.1:0-4376 GCA_035568055.1 Cytophagaceae bacterium | reverse complement strand
ATGAACTATACATATAGCTTTCCAACGACCATTAGATTTGGAGCAGGGGTGATCAATGAACTCGGTATCCATCTCAAGGATAAAAATTTTAAAAGACCATTGCTTTCCACTGACCCGGTGGTGGTACAACTGGACTTTTTTAAAAAGATCCTCGCTGACCTGGAATCGCAGGGACTGAAGCCAATAGTTTTTTCAGACACTCATAAAAATCCTGTTAAGTCAGACGTTCTTAAAGGAGCTGATGTTTATAATCAATCCAAATGCGATTGTATTATCGGAATTGGCGGAGGTGCAGGGATGGACGTGGCACGCGCGATAGCATTGAGAATTAATCACCATGAAGATCTTTTTCATTATGATGACCTGATCGGTGGAGATAAATATGTAGTGAATCCCATTCCATATTTTGTCACTGTTCCTACAACCAGCGGTACCGGCAGTGAAGTCGGGCGCAGTGCCATCATTTCTGACGACGTGACCCACCAGAAAAAAATACTCTTCTCTCCCACCCTGCTTGCAAAAATAGTTTTTGCCGATCCGGAGCTTACCAATGATCTTCCTGCTTTTGTCACAGCGGCTACGGGTATGGACGCGCTTACGCATAACCTGGAAGCATTCATCGCGAAAATGTATCATCCGATTTGTGAAGGCATCGCACTGGAAGGGATCTCATTGATCATAAAAGCACTTGAAAAAGCAGTTAATAAGCCCGACCTCGAATCACGCTCCTCCATGATGATGGGCTCGCTGATGGGAGCCGTAGCATTCCAAAAAGGTTTAGGAGTGGTGCATTCGCTGGCGCATCCGCTGTCCAGTTTACTTGATACACATCATGGGCTGGCCAACGCAGTGAACCTCCCTTATGGTATGAAATTTAATATTAAAGGATTCGAAGAAAAATTCCGCCGCATCGCAAGAGCCATGGAGCTTAAAGATGAAAGTGGAGAAGGCGTGGTAAATCGTTTGTTTGAATTGAATAAAAGTATCAGCTTGCCGGTGAAGCTCAGTGGTATCGGTGTGAAGCCAGAGCATATAGAAAAACTTGCCGACCTTGCCTTCGCCGATTTCTGCCATCCGAATAATCCCAAGCCTGTATCAAGAGAAGATTTTAAAAACTTGTACCTCGAAGCGCTTTAAAAATGAAAAAGATCACCATAGGAATTACTTCATGCAGCAAATATGAGAATTATGAAAAATGGTTTACTCATGATCCTTCTATTGAAGTAGTCATGCTTTCCTGGAAAAATAAAAATTTTGAAGACCTCAAAAGATGCGATGGAATAGTACTGAGCGGCGGAGAAGATGTGCATCCGAAGTTTTATAATAAGCCGGAATACATATCAATGCTTGATCCCAAGGATGTCATCGAAGCACGTGATGAATTTGAATTAAAAGTAATTGATGAGGCCATGAAAATGGAAGTTCCTGTTTTAGGAATTTGCCGTGGCTTACAGATCGCCAATGTTTATTTTAAAGGAACATTAATTCCTGATCTCCCAAGCGTAGGAAAGAATAAGCATGCGAAAGATGAAGGCTATGATCAAAGGCATGAAGTAACGGTAGTGCCGGAAACAATTCTTTTCCAAGCCGTTCATGCTATACATGGTGAAGTCAACAGCGCGCATCATCAGGCAACGGATAAAATTGGAGAGGGATTGGCCGTCAGTGCTAATTCTTCCAATGGTGTGGTGGAAGGATTGGAAAGAAAAGATCCGAAAGGAAAACCTTTTCTCCTCCTGGTACAATGGCATCCGGAAAGAATGAAAGATGCGGACAATGCTTTTTCAAAAAATATCAGGGAAGCCTTTATTTCAGAAGTAAGAAAGAAAAAATGATTAGCCTTTATAAGGCATTTGAACCGATAGATAAGATTTATTAACTACCCTTAGCTATCATCCTTCTAAAGAAAATCTTTTCTGGATTTCTTGTTGGTCAAACCACCAATGAAGGCAGAAAATAATTTTAAATTAAAAATTTTGAATGAAAGGTAAACCCAAGTCCATTTCCAGGATCAGCAAATTGAAAGGTTCGGTTAAGTTTGATAAGAAAGCTGACTATAAAAAAGAGCTGAGTACAGCCTTGAAAAATAAATATTCCGAATGAAGAATTTTTTCATTGAAAATATTTACCTGATTTCTTGTTTGTAAAAACCAGGAGGAAATTTCAAATAAAGGAAAATGCCGCTCGTCTGCCGGGCTGTCATTCTGAGGAACGAAGGATCTGTTAACAATAATTCCGCCGATGTTTTAATCCATTATTTAAATTTTGTGATTGTTACCGTCCAATCTTTCCAATAATTTTTCTACAGGATCATTTGGGTCATCAAAATTAGACATATTTTATTTTTTTTAATATCATAAACAATTGCTTTTGATTTTTCAAGACTAAGGTAGAATTTGTTATATTATTATTTGTAAATTAACCGCATGCAAAACTCCGGCAACCAACTCTTTCCTGTATTCTTTAGAATGGATCAGCTCCAACTGCTGATCGTAGGCGGCGGAAATGTGGCTATGGAAAAACTAAGCTTTCTTTTTAAGAACAGCGACAATGGCAATGTGAAACTGGTTGCTGTTGAAATTAAAGAGGAAATCAGGGAAATTGCCAGGAAATATCCCAGATTAAAACTTATACAGAAAGCATACGAAGCTTCAGATCTTGAAGAAATGGATTTGGCTATTGCGGCAACCTCTATCAAAGAGTTGAATGAACAGATCAGGAAGGATGCGAAGCAGAAAAAAATTCTGATCAATGTGGCAGATACACCCGATAGCTGTGATTTTTATTTAGGCTCAGTCATTAAGAAAGGTGATCTTAAAATCGCTATTTCTACCAACGGAAAATCTCCTACCTTTGCAAAGAGGATGAGAGAGCTGTTGGAAGATGCAATTCCGGATAATATTTCTGAAGTGCTGGATAACCTGAGACAAATCAGAGACAACATGAAAGGTGACCTGGCAGAGAAAATGAAAAAACTGAATGAGATCACTTCGGTGATGAAAAATAAAAAATAGTTGCTAGCATATAGACCATAGTGGGGATACCCAGCTGTTGATTATGGACTGTCGGCCGTGGTCTTTTAAACTAATAACTAAAAACAAACAACTAAAACATGAAAGAAGTAACACCAACAGAACTGAAGCAAATGCTGGACAATAAAGAAGACATCCAGCTGATCGATGTACGCGAGCTATACGAATACCAGGCTGCTCATATCCAGGCAGAGCTGATCCCGCTTAATACTATTCCACAGAATCTGGATAAAATCTCAAAAAACAAGAAAGTCATCATGATCTGCAGAAGCGGAAACAGAAGCGGAAACGCCATTCGTTTTATGGAAGGCAATGGATTTGAAAATCTCTACAACCTCAAAGGCGGTATGCTGGCGTGGAAGAAAGAGATCGATGCTTCCATGAATGTATCTTAATGAAGTTGACAATAGGCAATTAGCAAAATAAAAAACTCCTGTTTTCCGCTAGCAGTAACTAAAACAAACAACAACTACAATGCAGAAATACTTTACAAAACTTTTCAAATACAACGATTGGGCAAATGATCTGATCCTGGATACACTGTCAAAAAATGAGATTAAAGATCCTGAGGTTTACAAAATCTTCAGCCATATCATCAATGCGCAGTTTATCTGGATGAGCAGGATTACCGGAAACAAAACACTTCATAAAGCAGTATGGAGCGTTCACTCCCTCGATGACCTGAAAAAATTCTCGAAAGAAAGCACGGCCTTATGGCTGGAATATCTTTCAAAACTCAACGAGAAAGAACTGGAGAGATCGATCTCTTATAGCAATTCCGAAGGCGCATCATTTCAGAATACAGTATCAGACATGCTTCCCCATATTGTTAACCACGCTTCTTACCATCGCGGACAAGTAAACAAATTAATCAGAAGAGAAGGCCTGCCAGTGCATAATACTGACTTTATTACCTGGAGAAGGACTGTTAAAGAGTAGATGTAGAGTTGACAATTGACAAAAAGAAGCGCAAAAAAAAGCTCTTTTTTTATTACGAATGACTTTAGTCATTGGATGACATGGGCGAACGTCATCCGATGACTCACCTGTAAACTTGGAATTATGCAGAGGTTTATCAGTCATCGGATGACTATATACTAAATCCGGAATCGCAAAAATCCCATTGCGAAAGAAAGCGCAGGCCCATTATTTCTGAACCAGGTAACAGCATCTCTCGATGCGAAGCCGACTTCCCAGGTACCATTTTCGCCAGCAATGAATGTTAATCCCAGAGGGATATTTAGTCTTGAGCCATAGTTCCCGCCATGAGTCATACCACCGGAAAGTTTGAGCCATCTGAAAGGTTTGAAATCACCACCGACAGACCAGATCATACTCTGTAAA
>DATMOV010000115.1:0-3614 GCA_035568055.1 Cytophagaceae bacterium | reverse complement strand
CGTATTTATCGCTTTGCATGGCCGGCCGGGAGAAGATGGATCGGTACAGGCTGAGCTGGAAAAATACAATGTACCATATAATGGTTCAGGAATTGAAAGCTCAAAGATCACGATCAATAAATATGACACGAACGAGATCCTGAAGAGAAGAGGTATATCTGTAGCAAACCACATGCTCGTGACTAAAAAAGATTGGGATGCGTCTCCTAAAGAGCTTATCGAAAAAATTGAGAAAGACTTTAAATATCCTATCATCGCAAAACCGGCTGATGATGGTTGCAGCTCCGCGGTGAAAAAAATAAAAAGCAGAGAAGACCTTCAGGCATTCGCGAAACTTATTTTTGGAATTGAACCAGTAGATGGATCAGAGAGCGCCAGAGTTTTAAATCTGAAGTATAACGAAGAGTTCCCATGTAAAACTTACTTCCTGATCGAGGATCTTATCTCTAAAGAGGGTGCCAAGCATTTTCTTGAGGTTACAGGCGGACTTCTCACAAGATACAACCAAGAGGGTAAAATAGAATATGAAGTATTTGAGCCTTCTGAAACACTGGCAACCGGAGACGTTCTTTCACTGGAAGAAAAATTTCTTGCCGGTGAAGGGCAGAATATCACCCCTGCCCGTTTCAGCAAAGATCCGGAATCACACGAATTAATTTCAGAACAAGTGCGGAGTGAACTGCAAAAGGTGGCAAAAATACTGAACATCCAGGGGTATGCACGTATTGACGCATTTGTCAGGATATTTGAGAACAACAAGGCTGAAACAATTATCATTGAGGTAAATTCACTTCCAGGAATGACACCGGCAACCTGCATTTTTCATCAGTGTGCAATAAATGGTTATAAGCCCTATGATTTTATTGATAATATTCTAACCTTTGGTATACAAAGAGAAAAAGTAAATCTTCTGAAATAAATGTTTTTAAAAGCTAATTCTCCCAAAGACGTATTTATTCATATCGCCGTCATCATAGGCATATTTATTGCAATGATACTTTGCTTCTTTTTTATTTACCTGCCAGTAACTACCAATCACGGTGAAACTATCACCGTACCAAAGCTGATAGGGATGAATTCCCAGGACCTGGAATCTTTTCTTAACTCAAAGCATCTCAGGTATCAGATCAATGATTCAAGCTACGCCCCCGGCACCAGGCCCTATACGGTGCTTACTCAACACCCATTCGATGGATCTAAAGTAAAGAAAAACAGAAAGATATACATTACGATAGCTTCCGCTAATCCTCCTAAAGTTAAAATGCCAAGGCTTATTGACGGCTCTTTAAGAAGCGCAGAGTCAACATTAAAAAGCTTTGATCTGTCAGTTGGTAAAATAAACAAGGTACCTAGTCCGTTTCCTAATTTAGTGTTGGATCAGCAAATGAATGGGAAGACGATCCAGCCCGGGACTTATATTCCTAAGGGAACAAAAATTGATTTGACAGTTGGCA
Organism: Cytophagaceae bacterium; assembly: GCA_035568055.1. GTDB lineage: Bacteria > Bacteroidota > Bacteroidia > Cytophagales > Cytophagaceae > DATMOV01. Next base: position 2,160 of record DATMOV010000115.1, on the reverse strand, counting down.
ATGGTACAGATAACGAAGAAGTTGAAGTTCCTGATGTTACAGGGCTTAGCCTGGAAGATGCCCGTACTAAGCTTGCGGAGTCCGGTTTAGCAGTAGGCTCAATAAGGTCAGATTCTAAGTCTTCACAACCTTCAGGAACTGTTGTGAAACAAAATCCTTCAGGTAATTCAGGGCGTGTGCTAAGAGCAGGAGAAGAAGTTAGTATCTGGGTAGCAGGAAGCAGCAACGGCATTCAGTAAACATGGATCTTGAAAAAACTTTACTATATATTATTATTGTCGCTGCTTTGTGGCGGTGCTTCGCTGGCACAGATTCAAATCTCTCCGCTTCTGAGTGATCCGCACAGACAAGCTAATAAGAACGTTTCCAATACCGGAAATTTCAGAATGGCAGCCGGTGCTTCCATCACTGCAAATACTAAAGTCAGGGACACATTAAAGCTTCCTTTCTTTGACGATTTCACTTCTATTACTCCACCTATTGATTCTTTTCAAAATCAAATGGGACAGCCTCTAAGGATGACTACCTATAGCCTGCATGGTTTATATAATGGAGATAAAATTATTATTTTTAATGCCAAGACAAATGCAAACCTACCTTCTGATGCTCTGATCAATACCACACACTATGTTAAAAGAATTGATCCCTTTACAGTGGAGCTTTATTCGGATCCAACACTTCTTACTTCTGTTGCAGGCAGTGGTTCACCAATAGTAAATGTTAATAGAGGAACGTGGATAAGAAGCAACTATAAATGGAATCCCAATCCGGATACACTCAAATGGGAAAATACCGGCGGAGTATACATCAATAACCGCTATGGAATTTCCCCACCCAGCTATAATGTTGCCACCTTTGACGGACTGGATGCAAATGGAAAAGCCTACAGCTCTAATATTTATGCCATTGCAGGGGCTGATACACTAACATCTTTACCTATTAATCTCCTGCCATACTCTCCTGCAGATGCTCTGATACTCAGCTTTTACTGGCAAGGAGGAGGCGTAGGAGATATACCTGATGAATCTTCAGATTCTATCAATCTGCAGATGAAAAATAAAAATGGGGCATGGAACATTGTATGGTCAATGAAGGGGGATTCAACAGCGTTAGCCTTTAAGCAGACCTTACTCGCTATAAAAGACCCGCTCTATTTCTATAATGGTTTTCAATTCAGGTTCCATTCTTACGGTAACATTTCAGGTTCTTTTGATGTCTGGAATCTGGATTATATCCTCCTGGATAAAAACAGAACTGTCACTGATTCTACTCATCGTGATTTAGCTATTTCAGCGATCCCCGTAAGCATACTCAAAAACTATACTGCAATTCCCTATAAAGATTTTTTTAGATTTAAATCTTTAAAGGATTCAGGGCATTATGTTATTAAGAACCTTCAGAATACTATAGATCAGCTATCAACAAACAGCAACAGCATGATTAAAGATGAGTTTACCAATCATTTTTTTCAAACCATTCCAATTAGTCCTCCAAGCCCAAACGTCCCCGCTCTTGCAGTTGAGGCACTGTCTTTTAAAATTGATTCTTCAACAATTGTCAACCTGAGTCATCCTGTTAAACTAAAATACCTGATATCAGGATCCACCTCTGATGATGTAACCTTTGGAGCAGATTACAGAACAAACGATTCAGCCTCGTCTTACAATATGCTGGATAACTATTATGCTTACGATGACAGCAGCGCTGAATGGGGAGCAGGGCTTAACAGCTATGATGCTGAGATGGCGATTAAATATGTACTAACGAAAGCATCGACGCCTGACACATTGATTGGTGTTGATATTTATTTCCCCCACATCCTGACTGAACGATCTGGCGAACCATTTGTGCTTACTGTCTGGAGAAGCATTAATCCTGATAATATCATCAGGCAGCAATCCATTGCTTTGAGTTATACAAACTCTAATCAATTTAAAAGATTTATGCTGGATAGTATTCTGATCGTGTCCGATAGTTTTTACGTAGGGTATGTGCAGCATTCAAATTATTACGTACCGATTGGCTTTGACAAAAATACAGACTCGCACACAAATGTTTTTTACAACACTTACGGTGCCTGGTTACCTTTCCCGGAAGCAGGAAGCTTTATGATCAGGCCTGTTTTCGGCTCAACAGTTTCTCTTGTGACATCCGTATTCA
>DATMOV010000114.1:0-2465 GCA_035568055.1 Cytophagaceae bacterium | reverse complement strand
GGATAGTATTACACGATAAAAGATTTACGCCTTTTATCTATAGTGACGCAGGCTACTCTTTCGCGGTTTCTTCATCAGTATATTCCGGTTTTAAAGCCGGGTTTATGTTTAATCCTGGCTTTGGAATAAAAACTTATGTAGGAAAAACAACGGTTTTTGTGTTGAGCTTTGGCATAAAAGTTCAAAATATAGAATATAAGATACCTGATCCTACAGGTACCACATCTAATCTGATATCTTCAAATAGTTACAACCAATTATTTATTGTAAAAGCAGGTTTCCAGTTCTAGATTATTAATAATAAGAGATTTAAAGATCAATTATAGAATGGGCATCTAGCTCTTCTTGGCATGCTTCGGCACAAAGCTGACAATCGGCAATCACTTTGTGAAATCTGAGATCATACCATAAATTTCTTCCCTCTTCCGCGCATATCAGACAAAGTTCCTGGACAAGGTTTAGGAATTTATATTCTATGCCTGATCTGTTCTGTATAATTTTAATTGCCAATCTGCACACATCCGCACAATCTTTCGTCAATTGCAAAAATCTTTTGTATTGAGGGTCATTATTTTTAAACTCATCAATAAAATTTTCACAAGTCTCTGCGCATTCCAGTAATCTTTGATTTATTAAGTTCATAATTTTCTCTCTCCTTTACTTTCAGCTATACCTGAAAGCTTTTTAGTAAAACATGTTGGAGGGCTTACACAGTTCCAATGTCAATTCGGATTGCTTATTTTATGGTATTCAAAATCTCCAGATATTCCTGCATCTGCTCCATCAATATGTTTACCTGTCCTTCGGTAGCTTGTGGGTATATTTTTTTCATTTCAGCCATGCAGTTTTCAAGGGCGGCTTTTGCAGAGGTTCTGTCACCCACCTGAAAAGCTTCTGCCATTACCTTTAGCGACTGGTTCATGACGGCGGTAGCGTAAAGTTTTTTCTGATCCAGGTCAAGCAAATATTCAAGCTCTCCTGTCGTCTCTGACCATTTGAGCGGTGCCGTGGTAATTTTTTCAATGGGCTTGTTTGTGCGTGCGTCAGTGTATCTGAGCGTAATGGTTACAGGAATATTCTCAATGTCTTTGGTTGGGTCTATCAAAGTAAACTTGACCATCGCCATCTGATCTAAGCCACTGAAGAAATTTTTGATCTTAAAGTTTATCTTGCCATCACTTTTCTGTTCGAGAGGATAACCCATCAGCTGTGCAAATAATAAATGCTTATTGTACGTCACTTCTACTTTTACATTTTTCGCTACCGGCACTAACACACTGGAAAGATCTTCCAGGAAGGCTTTGGTCATACTATCATCATCTCCTACAAAATGGATCAGTCCGCCGCCGGAACTCGCAAGGCTCTTCAACATTGGATAATTATAATCATTTCCAACCCCCACTGCCGAGCATTCAACGCCTTTGGCATTGTAACTTTTAGACATGAAGATAGTACTGTCCACGTCATCGGAACCATATCCGTCACTAAGTAACACAACTCTGTTGACTAAACCTTTGCGATAATTTTTCAACACCTCCTGATATCCATAGACAAGCCCCTTATAAATGTTGGTTCCGCCATCGGCATAAATTCTTTCAATGGCATCTTTAATTTGCTTTTTATCGATACCAACTTTTTGTGCGGGAAGAACAATTTTTTGATAGTTATCAAAAGCGATAATAGATATAATATCGTCGGGCCTTAGTTTATTGATGTATTCGATCAGCGCTAATTTGAGCTTATCAATTCTGTCATAACCAGCCATTGAGCCGCTCTTGTCAATCACCAGACAAATATTAAGAGGGGGACCAATGGTATGGTCAGGCGGAGTTTCTGAAGTGAAAGTCAACTGCAATACAGCCTGTTTGGAATTGGCATTAATATCGCCTCCCCATCTGGCATAGGCGATTACCCCTTCGCCTTCTTTAGGTCGCTCAAATTGTTTATTGATAAAATTGAAAAACTGGTCAGTAAAGATCGCTTCAGGCTTTGGTATGTACTTTTCAGGGTGCTGTAATTTATCCGAAGGAGTATATATCACAGATTTTGATTTATAGCCGATGCCGAAAGATCTTGAGAGGTCAATTACATCCACATCTTTTTTATATCTGAAGTGGATCATATATTTTTTCCCTTTTGGTAGGAGAAATTCTGCTTTTCCATCTTTGTTAGTGCGGGCGGTATAAACTCTTTTATCTTTTAACATTTGGAGGTAAATGACTTCATTTACACAAGGAGTCCCTTTTCTATCCTGAGCTATGAGGATAGTAAGTGCTCTTCCGGAGGTACCCCCTTGTCCGGGCATAAGGGTTTGTGTAATGGTATCATTTTTTATAATTTCCTTGATGTTGGTGGGTTCGTATGTAATGGTTTTTTCAATGATAGTTAATTTTCTATTTGGCAGGTCAACGAAATCAAAATTTTCTACACCATCAATGTCTAGCTGATATTCATTGTTGATTGGA
>DATMOV010000113.1:0-3040 GCA_035568055.1 Cytophagaceae bacterium | reverse complement strand
CTACTGAAACTGAACAAATTGAACAAACTGAAGCTTCTAAAAACGAAACGCTAAAAAAGAAAGAGAAGACAGGTAAAAAAAAACCTCCAGGGGAAAAAGGAGATAAGGATAAATTTGATGTTGGGACCACCATTCAGCTTGACTTTAAACCTAAAGTAAAAAAATAGCGTTGGTAAATTTGATTTAAGAGCAATGAAATGTCGATAGATGAAGAACTGATAAAACACCTTTCACAGTTTATCACTGAGAATAAAAGGCAAAAGATTGAAGATGCGCTTCGATACAGAACCAATTATTTAACAGTGGTGCTGGAAGATATTTATCAACCTCATAATGCCAGCGCTGTGGTAAGAACCTGCGACTGCTTTGGCCTTCAGCAAATACATGTAATTGAAAACAAAAATTCATATAAAGTCAACCCGGATGTTACCCTTGGCTCATCAAAGTGGCTTGATATTATTCATCACAATAAATCTGTCAATAACACCAGGGCTTGTATTGAAGAGCTCAAAGATTCCGGATACAGGATCATAGCCACAACGCCGCATAAAAATGACACCAATCTGGAAGACCTGCCGCTTGATAAAAAAACAGCGCTCTTATTTGGAACGGAAGCGGAGGGGCTGAGTAAAGAAGCCATTGATATGGCGGATGGCTTTGTAAAGATTCCCATGTATGGATTTACTGAAAGCCTTAATATTTCCGTGAGTGCCGCAATATGCGTTCATCAATTAAGTATGAAGCTTCGAAGTTCCGACATCAGTTGGAGTTTATCTGATGGTGAAAAAAATGTGATCAGGCTGAATTGGATCAGAGGCATCATTAATCGTCCGGATTTACTGGAGAAAGATTTTTTCGATAATTTTCAGAAAGGAAAAGACAGCCAGTGATCAAACGGAAAAAGATATACCGCATACTTATTGTAATCTCATCTGTTCTGCTGGCTTTTGTCCTTGCATGCAATATTTGGATAGTGTGCTCAACTAAAGATTATATCTATCATTCCGTGGAGGAAATTCCGTTCAACCACGTAGCGCTGGTTTTAGGAACCAGTAAATATTCCCGAAGCGGCCACTCTAACCTCTTTTTTAAATACAGAATAGAAGCGGCAGTTAAATTATTTAAAGGAGAAAAAGTCAAGCACTTTATTTTAAGTGGCGACAATTCTTTATCTTATTATAATGAGCCGCAGGATATGAGAAAAGCATTACTTGTCCAGGGCATTCCTGACAGTGCCATTACAGCTGACTATGCGGGTTTCAGGACATTTGATTCTGTGGTAAGAAGCAAAAAGATATTCATGCAGGACAGTATTACAATCATCACCCAGGAATTTCACGCTTACAGGGCTCTGTTTATCAGCAATTATTATGGAATAAAAGCCATAGCTTTTGCCACCGAGCCTGTTCCCAAAGGTTATTCCGTTATGACTCATCTGCGTGAGTGCCTTGCCAGATGCATTGCGGTGATAGATCTGTATATATTAGGCAAGGAACCTAAATTTCTTGGAGAGCAAATCGATATAAACAATTAGTCAAAAAACATCTTAATACTAAAAAATCCAAAATCATTCTTAATTTTGGAAGGATATGAAAGCATTGTGGTTGATTTTCCTGCCAATACTTTTACTGAGTGCAGGCTGTAACAAAAGCTCCGACGAGGGAAAGATTCCTGAAGTTGATTCTGATCGGGAAAATTCTGGAGAGGCCAGCCTCTTCATTTTAAACCAGGCTATTACTGATGAACCCGAAAATCCAGTCTATTTCTTTAAGCGTTCAAAAATATATTATCGTACAGGAAATCTCCAACTTGCACTGAATGATATTGATAACGCTATCCATTATAACAACACTAATCCGGAATTTTATTTTCAACTCAGCAAAATAGATTACGCGATGCACCGCCTGCCTATGGCGCTGAAAGCCGCTATAGCTTCCGAAGAATTGAAATCCACTGATCCTGAATTATATATTCTCATGTCGCAGATTTACATGGATCTCAGAAATGAAGTGAAATCAAATGAATATCTTAATAAAGCTGAAGCCATCGCACCGCACCATACGGACTTGTTTGTTTTAAAAGCCAGGATCAATGCGGCAAGAGGCGATACCGCCGCGGCTATCGCCAATCTTTTCACGTCGATTCAGAGAGATGAGCATAACCTGAGTTCATATAAGGAACTGGTAAGAATATATGAATCTTCCCGCAAAACTGATTCTGCCCTGATCTTCCTCACTATCGGAAGATCACTCAGTCCGCATGACCCGTTCTTCTATTATTACGATGGACGATTTTTCGAAAGCCTGAATTTTAAAAAGGCAGCTCAAAAATCTTATGAAACCGCACTGAAATCCGACAGCACGTACTACCTGGCATATTATAGCCTCGCTTTGATGGCCTACAAACAGGAAAATTATTCTTCCGCGTTGAAGAATTTTGTGAATGTTGTTAAATATGATCCGACACAGAAAGAAGCCAACCTTTATGCGGCTGAGCTTTATGAAAAAAACAACCAGGGCTATGAAGCCATTTCTTATTATGAAAGAGCCAGAGCCGCTGATACCGCTAATGTAAAAGCGAAGGATGCGCTGGAGAAATTATATTTACAGTATCCTGAAAGAAAGAAGATACCTGCTAAAGATATATTGAGTATAAAACCTGATACATCTGTCATTGTAAAAAAAGATACTATTATTAAGCCGGTTATGCCGGCACCGCAAAGTATAACTCCACCTGTGAATAACCGTCCGCTTAATCCAAAACCACAGAAAAAAGACAGCGATAGCGCAGCCAAAACTCCCGCTGTGATTCAAAGGGAGCAAGTAAAGAAGGATACAGTCAAATAAATTTATTATTTTTCAGCATGATTAAGATTACATTACCTGACGGAACAGTTAAGGAGTTTAAAGAAGGTGTGACATCTATGGATGTCGCGACGAGCATCAGTGAAGGGCTTGCAAGAAATGTGCTGGCTGCTAAAGTAAATGGAGAAATAACAGATGCTTCCAGGGCAATCGAAAAAGATTCCACTTTACAATTG
>DATMOV010000112.1:0-4775 GCA_035568055.1 Cytophagaceae bacterium | reverse complement strand
AGCCCTGAACTTTCGTACAGGGCTTTCTTTCATTCGATCTCTTATTCACCAACTACAAATAATAAGTCGAGATTATTGTTTTATAGTTATGCTTAGTGAATTTATGGAACAATAATTTTTTCCATCACCGTCGTACCTTTTAATTTGACAAAATATAATCCGGTAGAAAGTTCCTGTAAAGAAATGAATACAATATTACTCCCTGCTTCAATTTGAAGAGACCTGGATATAATGGTTTCACCGGTCGCATTAAAAATTTCAAGGCGAGAGGTGACTTCCTGATTGCTGTCGAATGATATATTTAAATTTCTATCCTGAACAGGGTTCGGGAAAACACTGACTAGGCCAACCGGGATTGCATTGTTGATACCTGTAACTGTCGTAGATCCATTTGCAAGAAGCGTTAATGAAACCGCACCGCTGGAAGCAATACTTACATTTCCATGATAAGGGCCAGCTACAGAGGGATTATATCTCACATATACACTCGTAGAAGTCACAGTATTGGAAACGGGCACTAGATTCACCGAACTGCCGAATCCAGCACCTGGACTCAGAGATACTTCAAATTGAGCCGGGGCTGTTACCACAATATTGGCCGTGAGGCTTGAACCGGAAACAGTAAATGACTGAGCAGCCGAAGGTATACTTACCGAAGTTGAGAAAGTGGTAAGCGTTCCGGAAGAAGCAATATAGGGCGTTGGAGCGGTGACTATATCTTTCCATAATTCAACACCATTAGTCCCATCGTTGGCAGAAAAGAATAAAGTTCCGTTTGCGTTTGAAAGGAAGGCCGGAGAAGAACCGGTTGGACCGGCATTTATATCAAGCACCATCATAGTTCCTACCGATGTTCCATCGCTGACCCAAAGCTCAGGTCCATTGGTGCCATTGTCAGCAGAGAAATAAAGATTATTGTTAAGAGAAACCAGTGAACCCGGACTCGAAGATGAAGGACCTGAATAGATATCCTTTATCAAAACAGTTCCGCCACTGGTTCCATCACTTTTCCAAAGCTCTACTCCATCTGTTCCGTCGTTAGCAGTGAAAAATAATGTTCCGTTTACATCTGTAAATTGTGAAGGAAGAGATGAGGAACTTCCGGGATAAATATCTTTGGCCATGACTGTACCAACTGTCGTTCCATCGCTTACCCAAAGCTCGAAGCCATTGGTTCCATCACTTGCCTGGAAAAAAACTTTTCCATTAACCCCAAGAAGAAAAGTACCTGTTAATGAAAAACCAGCGGTAGCACCAGGATTGACATCTTTCAAAAGTAAAGTACCGCCAGAAGTTCCGTCACTGGTCCAAAGTTCAGCACCATGCGTCCCATCATCCGCCCTGAAAAACAGGCGTCCGTTTACATTAATAATTTTATTAGGAAAAGAACCTGATATCCCAGGATTAATATCTTTTACCAATACAGTTCCTGAGGCTGTTCCGTCACTTTTATATAATTCAGCGCCATTGATTGGGTCACCGGCTTTGAAATAAAGAACTCCATTTAGATTAACCGGATTATTTGGGTCGGAGGGATTGATACCAGGCATGATATCCAGTACCATCACTGTACCGGCAGAAGTGCCATCGCTTTTCCAGAGCTCTTTTCCATGAGTGCCATCATCTGCAGAAAAGAACAAGACACCTCCTGCGTTGGTCAGGTTATTAGGGGCGGAAGCCGCGACTCCCGGATTGATATCAGTAGTGATTACCGTTCCTGCGTTCGTGCCATCGCTGATCCAGAGTTCAGCGCCATTAGTACCATTATCAGCGACGAAATATAAAAGTCCGTTCACGTTCATTAGATTATAGGGAGATGAACTTCCTGTTGGATTTATATCCTTCACCATGGATGTGCTTGTACCATTGCTTTTCCAAAGTTCAATTCCATTCGTTCCGTCATTGGCCGCGAAATAAACGGTACCTGCAATATTCACTATATTGGCCGGAGAGGAGCTTGCGGGCCCCGAATTAATATTAGCGACCAGAGCAGGTTGAGAAAAAAGGGTGCCGCAGCATAGAATCATAAAAATAATAAAAGCCATGCATTGTACCTGAACTTTCAATCTGTATAAATTTTTTTTCATAAAAGGATGATTTAGTTGAATTTTAGATTCCTAAAAATATTTGTATAAACAATAATGCTAATGAGTCTTTTTTAAGACCGTTATTCTGAAGATGCACAATGAGCAGGTTTGGTTGCATGATGTTTAATATTTTTACTTTTTTGGTTTTAGGATCTGTAAACCAGCTTAGATTCAAGGCAATTTGTATGGTATGATTTTTCTTCAACCAAATTTATTTTTATCTTAATGCAACCTATCATTGAAAATTTCATCTTAGAATAAATACAGTTTCGGAGTGGATCCAGACGAACACAGGCTAGTTGAAGGCTGTAAAGCAGAAGAGCGGGCCTGGCAGGAGTTGCTTTATAAGCGATATTCAGCCAGGATGATGGCTCTATGTCTGCGCTACAGTAAAAGCAGAGAAGAAGCTGAAGATATTTTGCAGGATGGTTTTGTTAAAGTATTCTCCAGCATTCATCAGTTTCGGGAATTGGGGTCGCTGGAAGGATGGATCAGGAAGATTATGGTTAACATGGCGCTCACAAACTACCGGAAGAATGCAAAAAAATATTATGCCGACACAGACATTCTGGAATTACAGCTCGAAGATCATGACAATAATAATATCCTTGGAGAAATAAATAAAAATGATCTGCTTCAATTAATCCAATCGCTTTCTCCCGGATATCAGATGGTCTTTAATATGTATTCCATTGAAGGGTATTCACACAAAGAAATAGCCGAACAATTGGGAATTTCGGAAAGCACTTCAAAATCCCAATTATCAAGGGCAAAACAGATATTGCAAAAGAGCATTGCGGAAATTTTAAACAGGGTTAAAATAAGTCCATTATAATGGAAGAGAGACCACAAGACGAACTTGAAAAATTATTTCAGAGCAATCTGAATGATATAGAAGTCAGCCCTTCTGAAAAGGTGTGGAAGGATATTGAAAAACGACTGGATAAAAAACCAGGAAAAAGGTTTTTCTGGATCTTCTTTTTTCCGGGGGTTTTATTAATAATAGGAGGAGGAAGCTATGGCCTTTATAAATCTGAACTTCTTAAAAGTAACCCAGAAATTGTAGTGAACAATAATTCTAATAAAGAAAATCAGTCGAATACAAAAAACACTGAAGTTAAAAACAGCCCGGATTCAAAGCTTTATTATAACGCGGATAAAAACAAGAAAAATAACCAATCGGTCAATGATAAAGATAAGCCTGCCCCTGAGCAAGACAAAGCTTCTATTGCGGGAAATAAGGATCTTAATTCAAACCAGAATTCTAATATTAGTACATCATTGAGCAAAGAAAATAGAGAAATTAAACAGACGAACAATAAGAAGAAAGCGGATGCCAATATCTCTGCTTTAAATGAGCAAGCTGTTTCAATAGAAACAAATTCCACTTCGCGGTATGAATCCGCAGACAATACGCCAGGTAATAAGAGGAATTCAAATTCTAAAAATACAATTACAGAATTTAGTCCATTCTCTGAGAGATCATCTAAAAAAATAGATAACCCGGAAACGATCATTGTCAGGAATCAGAATGATGAAATAATAAAAAATACTTCAGTGCATGCAGAGGAGAATACAGATCAGGGTAAAAATAATGAAGAGAAAATTCTGAATAAGGATCAAGCCATTACTAAAACTGAACCAGTTATTGATGCAATCAGGAAAAATGAAACTAATGTGAATGTTCCGCAAGACACGCAACCTGCAGGAAAGAATGCAGTAGTTTTAAAAGACCAGAACCCAATCATCGTGGCTGATACTACTTTTTCAAAGCCTGATTCACTTAAACACGAAGAAGAAAATATTGCCGTTTTGGCAAAAGATAGTACCGTGAAAAATAAAAAGGAGAAGAAAATTTCAAAATATTCTGTTGCTGTATTTTATTCTCCGGATATGAATAAGCCTTTTCTCAGTGACAGGGCAGTGGATAATTCGAACGATCCTTGTCATTTTAAGAATGTTTCCAATCCGCAGAACTCGTTTTCAGAAGGCCTGATGATGGGATATGATCAAACAAATCGTATAAGATGGCAAGCCGGGGTTTCTTATACTGAACTTACACAATCAACAGAGACCGCTGCTTTTAAATTTAACTGGCATGATAATTTATCGTTTAATTTCAACAATTCTTTTGGAAGCCTTCAGTTAAATTCTACTCAGTTTGATAAAAACGATAATTCTTCCGGATATCCCAGCGACACCATTCATATCCGTTACGATACAAAAGAAACCCTTGGATATATAAAGCTACCTGTTGTATTTAATTACAAACTAATAACAGGCAGATTTTCTGTTTACACAGTAGCTTCCATCACAGGAATAGTTCAGATAAAGAATCAAATGGAATTTCATGTGCTGAACGCTTCTTCCGGCAAAGTAATATCATCAGACATGTCTGGCATCAGAAAAATGAATATTGGTTTTATGGGTGGTCTTGGCGGACAGGTAAATATTTTTCGTGGGCTTTATATTTTTGCGGAACCAAATCTGAAGACTTCTCTTTTTGCGATTAACCGGCGCACTTCGGTCAGATATATTCCTTTTTCGCTCAGCATCTCCGTAGGGTTTGGGTTTCATTTCTAGTCATGTAAGTTTACCCAACTTTAGGAAATGCAAAATTAAGAGCTAAGATATCCGGAAATGATAACCGCATTAACGATCCCAGGTTCGGCATTTTAGAAATCTTAA
>DATMOV010000111.1:0-6215 GCA_035568055.1 Cytophagaceae bacterium | reverse complement strand
CCATCATCGTATCGATCCCCTTCCCCTCTTGTAAGCCTTCATATATTCACCCTTATAATCCTCCGGCGATAAAACCCAATACTCCCAATTATAAATCTTATTACATAATTCCAAAGGGGTTTTTAAAGAAAAGAAAATGATTATATAATGGCTAAGATAGCTCAATCAATGCAGCAATTAAAGTTTTAGGTGTCAGCGGCAATCTTCCGAAACACTTTATAATATTCTGAAGTTGAAAGGGGATCATTTCTGGGTCTGGTATTATATATATTCTGATGGGATCAGATAAATATGAATATCACAATAAGAACAAAAAAATAAAGCCGGCACTGCCGGCTTTATTTTTTTGTTCTTACCCCGCTTCGGGTACAAATGGAAATGCTGGACAGGGAAGTGAAACTATTACTAAACGCAATGCGAACGCGTGCCAGCTATAATAACTCTCTATAAGCAGCAGAGGCACCCCCACTTAAATTTATTAGCGCAGATTGGAATAGCCCTTATGGCTATATGCTATCTGAAATATTAATGGAAATATTAAGAGTGTAAGTAAAGTCGCACTGACTAATCCGCCTATCACTACAATGGCAAGAGGTTTCTGGGTTTCAGATCCTATCCCATGAGATAAAGCGGCAGGCAGCAAGCCAAGGGTTGCCATCATGGCCGTCATGATCACTGGTCTAACTCTTAACTTTAAACCACTTCTTATTGCCTCTTCCAAAGACATATTCTCTTTTAAATTCTCTTTAAAAATTGAAAGGAGAATAACTCCGTCCTGAACACAAATACCGAATAAGGCAATAAACCCTATTCCGGCAGAAATACTGAAAATGGTATTTGAAATAAATAAAGCAAAGATTCCTCCTATAAGAGCAAATGGTACATTGATAAGCACCAAAAATGCGTCAGAGATATTTCCAAAAGTCATAAACAGAATCAGAAATATTAAGACGAGGGTAATTGGTACAATCTGTTTTAATCTTTTTGTTGCTCTTTCCTGATTTTCAAAATCTCCCTTCCATTCCATCCGATAATGTTTAGAGAGCGTAAGGGCCTTTCCGACTTTTTCCTGTGCTTCTGCAATGGTGCTTCCCATGTCACGTCCCCTTACCGAAAATTTTATAGCAATAAACCGATCGTTGTTTTCTCTGTAAATAAAGGCAGGGCCGGTATTGAAACTGATCTTCGCAAGCTCCTTTAAAGGTATTTTGGTGTTATTAATCGATGGAACCATTAAATTACCAATCTCTTTTTCTGTTTTTCTGAATTGAGGAAGATACCTCAATCTGATATCAAATTTTTTGTTTCCTTCATAAAGTTGAGAAACCGTTTTCCCTCCGACAGCCATTTCTATGACTGACTGGCAGTCTGCTGTGGTAACCCCATAGATACCCATTTTTTCTTCACTTAATTCTATCTTAAGCTCAGGTTGCCCCAGGTTCCTTAGTATTCCTAAATCTTCAATCCCTTCCACATGATCAAGAACTCCATATACACTATTGGCCATGGTATTAAGTTCATCGAGGTTATCCCCATAAATTTTAACAGCAATAGATCCTTTAACCCCTGCTACAGCTTCCTCCACATTATCCATAATAGGCTGTGAAAAATTAAAATTTACACCAGGATAAATAGAAAGTTTTTCTTTGAACTGCTCAATAAGTTCTTCCACTGAAATTTTCTTTTTCCATTGCTCCTGTGGGAAGATATCGACATGAAATTCCACGTTAAAAAATCCCGTGGGGTCTGTGCCATCATTAGGTCTTCCGGTTTGCGACAATACCTGCTTCACTTCAGGGAAGGTTTGAAAAATGTTTTTCATGTCTATGGTCAATCTTTCGGCTTCTTTTAAAGAAGTACTTAGCGGAAGACTGGCACGGACGTATACAGCCCCTTCATTAAGATGCGGAAGGAATTCAGTGCCTAGTAAATTAAAGGTAAATAAACTTGTTGCTAATACTCCTACTGCCAAAAGGAGACTGAGTTTCTTTCTATGATATGTTTTGTTAAATATTTTTAAATAATTACTGGTGATAAAATTGACAAAAGGATTATTTTTTTCTCTTACATTCTTATCTAACAGAATGCTTGCCAGAACCGGTACAAGCGTTAGCGTACACAGCATGGCTCCAATAAGTGCAAACCCAAGAGTGTAGGCAAGAGGGGAGAACATTTTTCCCTCCACTTTTTGAAAGGCAAATATTGGAAGCAAAGCCGTAATGATAATAAGTTTGGAGAAGAAAATGGCTTTGCCCAGGCTTGAACCTGTTTTTCTGATCATGCCATATTTTAATAGCTTATTATAGGCTGGCATACCCACTTTATGGGCGCGGTGATCAAGAGTAACGAAGAGTCCTTCAACCATCACGACCGCTCCATCAATGATAATTCCAAAGTCAATGGCTCCCATGGAAAGTAAATTGGCCGACATGCCTTTTATCCTCATGCATATAAAAGCAAAAAGCAGGGCCAAAGGGATAATAATGGATACAATCAAGGTAGTTCTCCAGTCGGCCATGAAAAGAAAAACTACAATGGTTACAAGGATGATACCTTCTATAAGATTGTGGATTACCGTATGAGTAGTGAAGTTGATGAGGTTATCCCTGTCGTAGAAAGTATTAATTTGAACATCCGCCGGTAAAATATTATTATTGAGGTACTCAATCTTTGCCTTGAGATTTGTAAGCACTTCGTGAGGATTCTCCCCTTTTCTCATAACAACTATTCCTTCTACCACATCCTCACGATTATCGCGGCCTACTTGCCCGAGTCTTGGCAAGGAAGATTCCACGACATCGGCAACATTTTTAACAAGAATAGGGGTGCCTTCAATATTTGTAATAATGATATTTTCTATGTCGGGTATTGTGCTTAACAACCCCAGTCCCCTTACCACAAAGGCCTGATTGTTTTTTTCTATGATATCACCTCCCACATTAATATTACTTTCCCCGACTGCCTGGAATACATCCAGTGAGCTAATATCATATTTTGATAATAAGTGGGGATCAATACTTATCTCATAAGTTTTTACTTCCCCTCCGAAACTAACAATATCCGCTACACCAGGCACAGATCTTAAATGCCTGTCAATTGTCCAGTCCTGAATAGTTTTTATATCCTTTATTGATCGTCTCTGGCTTGAAAGTGTGTACCTGAATATCTCACCTGTAGGCCCGTATGGAGGCTGAACCTCCGCATCAACTCCGTCTGGCAAGCTCACCCCTTTTAGCAGATTCATTACCTGCTGTCTCGCATAAAAATCTTCGACTTCATCATCAAAGATAATGGTGATAGCAGACAAGCCAAAAAGAGAAGTTGAGCGGACACTTGTTTTCTTCTGGACGGGGTTCATACCTATCTCAATGGGTATGGTCACAAATTTTTCAATTTCCTCGGCACTTCTGCCAGGCCATTGTGTGATGATTTTTATTTGGGTATTGGTAACATCGGGAAAAGCCTCAATAGGTGTATTAATATAGCTGAGCGTACCTGCGGCAATAAGCACGGCTGTTAAAATGAATATAAACAGCCTGTTTTTTAAGGAAAATCCAATAATTAATGTAATGATTCTCATTGCTAATTATTTAAAGCGTCATAGATAAGAAGCTGATAATTGGTTATGATTCTATCTCCTTCTTTTAAAGAGCCTTGGGTGATATATGATATTCCTGCAACAGTTCTCATGACCTTTACCTCTACAGTGGCAATATTACATTTGTCATGATATACCATTACATAGTTCTTGCTGTTATCAAATATGGTGGCTGAGGCAGGAACAGCAATCATCTTATTATTTTGATTAAATGTTACATGTACATTGGCATACATTTCGGGCTTAAGCTTGAAATCATTATTCTCCAGTTTGACCCTTACCTTCATAGACCTGGTAGCGGGATCCAACACATTATATACTTTGTCTATCTTGCCAGAGAACAGTATATCAGGATATGAAATGGTGGTTACCGTTACCGGATAACCTTCACGAACCTTGCTGATGTCGGCCTCATAAACATTTGCCAGTACCCAAACATCCGCAAGGTCTGAAATAGTAAAAATATTGTCAGGGTTATCAGGCCTGATCTGAGTACTAGGATTAACTTTTCTTTCAACGATGAACCCATCAATAGGAGACTTAATAAAATAATGACCATTATCAGAGACTCCGTATAATTTTTTGATAGATTGAATACGAAGCATCTCTGATTGCGCCTTACTATATTCCTTTTCTGCCGTGACAAACTCCTTCTGAGAACTTATGCCGCTCTCATACATATCTTTTGCCGCCGAAAGATTTTTTTCCGCGATACTCATATTGGCCTCTGCCTGTGAATAATCTTTTTCAAGGTTTACAATCTCAGAACTTGCAATGAGGGCAAGCACTTGTCCTTTTTTTACTTTGTCTCCCAGTTCAACATAAATGTTTTCGACATATCCTCCGGCCAGTGGAAATATCTTCACTACTGTTTCAAGATCGAATGATATTTTTCCGTTTAAACTAATCTCATCTTTCACTTCTTCCAGTTTCACTGTATCCAATTTGATCATGGAAGCCATTGTATCTTCAATACAGAATTTTTTCTCTTTAGGCTTTTCCTTTTTTTCACAGGAAATAGTCATTATGGCAATCATGCAAAAGCATAAGAGCAAAAGATGTTTCTGAAATGAATTAAAAAAATATCTCATTGTGTTTAATAATTAAATAAGTTTTTGCCCGAATAATAATTTAATAATTCAAAACTTGTAAGTCTTTGTCTCCCCAGTTCATTCATTTGAATGTAACTCTCTTTATATGATTGATAAAAGTCGATGAATTCTATCAGGCTGATATTTTTTCTCTCATAATTTTGCAATATACCGGCAATAAGCTTGTCATAGTCAGTTATGAAAGTTTTATCAAATGAATTATAGAGTTCGGTTACCCGCGAAGTTTTAATGAAAGCTCCTAATATTTCCGATTCCACCCTCTTTCTATATTCCTCCAGTCTTACCTTGCTTTGTTGAATCTGATATTTTGAAGCTTGTATATTTCCCTGATTCCTGTTGAAAGCAGGAAGGTCCATTTGAAGTGTTATAGCGGTATAGTCCCTCGCAAAATTACCCTGCCGGTCATAAGCACCTCCTAACCGGAGGTCTGGTATGGCAAGTGCCCGTTGGTAAGACAGATTCTTTTCGTCATAACGGAGATCCGCTTCATATAGTTTCAGGTCAGTGCGGTTGGTCAATGCTGTTTCAGTTAGTGATGGAAGATTATAGCCATTAAGGTTAATAGAGTCAATTAAAGATTTATTTATGATCGGCCTGATATAATGATGCGCGCTATCATTTAAAAGAATACCTAGGTTTATCTGACCTTCACCTATTTGCTGCATGGTGGAAAGTCTTTCGTTTTCCAAAGAAAAAAGTAAAGCTTTTAATCTCACTACTTCTTTTACAGAGATATTGCCATGTGTTAAAAGCAGTTCAAATGCCTTAATGGTTTTATTGATGGAAGTAATTTCCCTGTCATAGATTTTGCTGATCTGTTGCAGGTAATAAAGATCAAAGTAATTGCTCCTTAACTCGAACTTCAGCGTTCTCATCAGATCATAAAACTGAAATTCCGCGATTTGCATGTTAATCTGCTCCAACTGAACCCTTTTATTTCTTTTACCCGCAAGAAGAAACAATTGCTGAATCTGAACTACATTTTCTCCTGTATAAGTATAATCAAAATATCTTTTATTCAAAGGGTTATAAATATTCTGTTCAAGATAAATGGATGGATTATCCCATAATCCCGCCTGAATAACATTTGCTCTCGCAATCTGAATATTGAATTTATCAGCAATCAAGAGAAGGTTTTTTTGAACAAAGATCTGTTCAGCCTCCGCCAGGTTTAGACTTATGGTATCTTGCCTAACCTGGCTATATGATGTCCCAAGGGTTAAAAACAAAATAAAAAATATTGAGATGAGTTCTTTAAACATAAATAATTGGACAAAATTACCAAAAAAATAAAAGCGCAAGATTAGAATGACATTAGAATGGTATTAAAATGATTAGAATGAGATTAAAAGAATATTAAAATTTAAATATATTAAATAGTTATTGAAATTTTTACTTTAATTCATCATTAAAGAGGTGATTATAGCTTTTCTTTTTTCTGGAATGTGATCTCGTTGTTTAATGCCGCACTCATTTTCAACCTTTAATATAGTATTTGTTGATGT
>DATMOV010000110.1:0-8677 GCA_035568055.1 Cytophagaceae bacterium | reverse complement strand
TCTTCTAATGTCAAGGAAATGATGGAGGAAATCGCTAAGTATGGAACTCCTACATTTAAAAGGATCTATGCTGACTGGACTAAACCTCATATTATAGGCTGGAAAAATGTACTTCTGGAAAATGCCATCACTCCTATTCAGGCATATAGCTATACCACCGGTAAAAACTCCAGTGACTCAGCGATGATCATAGATGCTATGGATATTTTATATACCGGAAAAGTGGATGGCTTTTGCATCGTTTCCAGCGACAGTGACTTTACCAGGATCGCGACCAGGCTGAGAGAAGCCGGTATGAAAGTTTTTGGGATTGGAGAAAGAAAAACACCAACGCCTTTCATTTCCGCCTGCGATAAATTCATTTATTTAGAGATTTTGAAAAAACCGATGGTTTCAAAACCTGTGGAACAAACTAAAACCCAGTCTAAAAGCAAACCGAGGGCAAATGTTGTAAAAAACACAATTCCTCTTCCCACTCCCACTATAGAAACAGTCAGCGTTGTGGACGATGCCTTGATTAAATTAATCTCAGACAGCATCAATGACCTCGCAGACGAAGGAGGCTGGGCATTTCTGGGAAATCTAGGAAACCTTTTGCTTAAAAAGCAACCAAACTTTGATGCAAGAAATTATGGCTTCCCAAAACTCGCCCACCTGATCAAAAAAATTGACAGATTCGAAATAGATGAAAGGAACACCGGAAAAAATAATATTACCCATGTTTATGTGAGGGTGAAATAATTCTGATATTCTTATTCTATCTGTCAGTATAAAAAATACTGTACTCCAGAAAATATTCCGGGACATAGTATTTTTTATTCGGGCCTGATTTTTAGATGAACGCCTGTTATTTTACCTTTTCATGAATGCACAGAATATTGCCTTCGGTATCCTTAAACCAGGCAGCCTTGTCATTTCCATTTTTGTAAATATGATTTACTGTTTTAAGATTTGGCATATTATAATCTTCGAACTTTACACCTTTCTTTTCAAGATCTTGCATCTCAGCTTCGAGTTTATTCACTTCAAATGTTAAAACTGTGTGATCAGCTTTTGTGGGAGTTTCTCTTTTATAAATGGAAATATTACTGCCATTTCCTCCATTCATAATAATTTCACTTTCTAATGACTTAACTGTTTTTAAGCCTAATTTTTTCTCGTAAAAAGTTTTTGCTCTGTTCAAATCAGTTGCAGGCAATGTTGGCAGTAATTCAATGTTGTTCAGCATAGCTTTATAATTTAAGGTTAGAATTTGGAATTATAACAGCTAAGAGGTTAATATGTTTTGGGATAATTTAATTTATTAAATTGAATGTTCAGAAATAACATTCACTGCTAGTAGCCTTCATCTAAAGAATCACGCACCATTAATAAAATTCTTTGTGCTTGGCATTAAAAGATAATCGAGATTTACAAAGTTTATATTAAATTGATATGTTACTCGGTATTTTTGTTAAGCTGCTGGCAAGGTAAACACAAACTTGCTCCCAACTCCCAGCTCACTCTCCACCCATATCCTTCCACCTTCTTCCTGAATAAATTCTTTTGAAATAGCCAGTCCAAGACCCACACCTTCGCGCTGTTTGCTACTATCTACCTGAACGAATCGCTGGAAAATTTTCTCCTTGTTCTTAACCTCAATACCAGGGCCGGTATCTTCTACTGAAAATTGAACTTCTTTTAAAGAGCGATGTGCTGAAATAGTAATTTTTCCATTTTCAGGCGTATAGCGGATTGCATTTGCCAGCAGGTTGGTCATTACCCAGACTGTCTTTTCAAGGTCGGCCTTCACATTGGATAAGCTTTCTGAAATATCCTGAATTAAGCTAATATTCTTTGCTCGGATATGAGTAGACATAACGTCAGCGGAGATGCGTATGATGTCGGAAGGATTTACAGATTCAATTTGTAGTTTTATATTTCCTGATTCTACCTGCGACATATCCAGAAGTTCACCTGTAATTTTCGACAAACGGTTTGCTTCATCTTTTACCAGGTGTATAAGTTTTTTTTGCTCCTCATTTAAGTTGCCGATCCTTTCGTCTTCCAGAAGTTTCAGACTCAGGCTAATGGAAGAAATAGGTGTTTTTAATTCATGGCTTACTATTGCTATGAAATTTGTTTTGGCAAGATCGAGCTTCTTAAACTCGGTAATATTACGGAGAGAGATAATAAAACCCGCTGTCTCTTTTAATTTTGTTTCAGGATTCTCTTTTTGCACTTTGAAAATCTCTTTATGGAAAAAATTCTCCTCATTACCTATTGTAATCCTCAGAGGCTTGCCGTTTGTTCCTTTCTTTTTTTCATCAAGGTCTTTGATCAGCTCTCTGAACAGGTCATTTTTTATAGCAATGTCGGGGGCATACTTTTCAAGAATCTCTTGAGGTTCTAAGCCCAGTAATTCACTTGCTACCGGATTCAACACCTTTATCTTATAATCCTCATCCAGCAAAATAAGTCCTTCATTCAGATTTCTTACAATTGAGTCTACACGGCTTTTCTCAGTCATCAGCTCAGCATAATTGGATCGCTGATATTCCTGAAGCTTGTCGGTCATCTTGTTAAATTCTTCTGCCATCTCTCCTAATTCATCCTTGCTTCGGATTGTAAGTTTCTGATCATAATTCCGGTTGGATATTTCTTTGATTTTCTCTTTTACTTCAATAATCGGATTAGCAATGTACCCTGGAAAATTAAATAAAATGGGAAGTAGAATAAAAAGAGAAAGCACTCCAATAATCGAAACATAAATAATGGCCTCATCGGAAGTTTTTTGAGCCACATTATTTTTACGGCTAATAGCACCAAGATTTATATTCAGAATAGCGATAATATTATTTCGTGTTTCATTGTAATTCACGGTCATCTGAGATAATAAACTTCGTGATTGTGATATCGGTAACATCCTGGCCGCTTTTATATTAGAAAAATAATCCTCACAACTGGTTCTTAATGCGGCTACAGCTTCTTTCTCTCCAACTTCTGTAATATTATTTTCCTCTTCTTTAATTCTTTTATCAAAAAGTTCTACTGCGTGTTGATAATCCGGGCTGATCTTTTTTATTGTATTATCCTCATTGGAAAAAGCATACAAAATGTAAGATTGCTGAATGTTATCAAGAGATTTAAGCATATCCCGGCAGTATTCTATAGAGATATAATTATCCTTGATTATTTCGCTGGAGACATCAGACAAGCGATAAATAAAAAATGTGCTTACCAGACCAATTCCGATAATCAGAGCTGCCAGCACCGAAATGCCAAGAGATGCTTTTGTTTTAATTTTCATATTACGTTACAATTAACAGGTCAATATTTGAATTGTTTAATAACCTCTGGAGCTGAGTGATGATTCCATACCCTATCATTCTTTTATACCAGGAGGCATGTGAACGACCACACACAATAACTGAAACGTTATTCGCCTTGGCAAATTTACTGATCTCTCCGGCTACATCTGTTCCTTTTACCCTGTGCAAATCTCCTCCCAATTCTACAACCAGTTGGAAATTATTGATGATATGCCTTTGTGTAGCAAGATCAATCGTACTCAGGGAAGATTCCGAATTTTCCACGAACAGAATAAACCATTGGGCATTGAACCTCCCTGCGAGCCGGGCTGTCTTTCGGATTATCTTTTTAGCGATATGATGATTAGCGCTAATACAGCCCAGAATATTATCGCTCAGTTTCATTTCGGAAGGAATTTCGATATCCACTTTTCTTTCTACCTGATGGGCCACTTCCTTCAATGCCAGTTCACGCAATTGAAGCAGGTTGTCCTTTTTGAAAAAATTAGAAAGGGCAATCTGTATTTTATCTGCACTATAGATTTTTCCTTCGCGAAGACGCTGAATCAAATCATCGCCGGTAAGGTCAATATTCACTACCTCATCTGCCATACGCAGTATTCTATCAGGAACCCGTTCTCTCACTTCAATTCCTGTAATCTTTTGCACTTCGGCATTGATGCTTTCTATATGCTGGATATTCACTGCACTGATCACACTAATTCCAGTATTAAGAATCTGCTCCACATCCTCCCATCTTTTTTCGTTTTTGGAACCGGGAACATTGGTGTGTGCCAGTTCATCGACGATCACTACCTCCGGCTGATGTTGGATGATGGACTCAACGTCCATCTCATTCATTGCATGTCCCTTATAAAAAATTTCTTTACGGGGAACAATCGGAAGCCCTGCGACTAATGCTCCTGTCTCAACTCTCCCATGAGTTTCGATAAAGCCTATCCACACATTCACATTATTTTTCAGAAGCTGATGCGCTTCCTCCAGCATACGATAAGATTTTCCGACACCTGCGGCCATGCCTATATAAACTTTGAACTTGCCCCGCTTAGAATGCTTGAGCAAGTCCAAAAATCTTTCTACCGATGCTGAATTTTCAGACATTATTTAGTGAATTGTGAATAGAAGAATGCGGATAAGAAATAATTGTTAAGTTCATATGTTCAGAATTTAAGTTTGCATTAAGTCATTACAATTCTATTTTACTACTTACTATTTACTTTTCACCTGTTAAAACTTGATTGCCAGTGACGACAATACCAATGTGCTTTTGTTTGATGATTTGCTTTCATTGACATATACTTTATCTTTTGAATTAAGAATTTTGCCTTCAATTCTCCACAAAACATAATTCGTAAACTTAAAATCAAAATTCAGAGAGCTTGCAAAGGTCTGAAAGCCATTAGGTGTTCCGGAATTAATAATTACACCATTTTTATCAGAATAATATTCTGCTCTTCCAGAAACAGCTAATTGATCAACGATAGCATATTTTAAAATCAGGTTAGGGCTATACCATGTATAATGACTGGATCCCGAACGTTTTTCCTGGAATCCTATATCAAAATCAGCAGTCATTGATAGCTTCTCATTTAGATTAGCCTGCACGTAGAAATTATTAAAAAATCTTCTGGTAGATAAAGAATCTGTATTAACAATTCCCGAAGTGTTTTCATAAGCTCCGGCTTCTTTACCATAGAATGTACTCCAATTAATAAGAATTTTACCTGATGGTTTGTATTGAATCTGGGTTCCCAGCGCTTTATTCTTATTGTGATCTATTATATTTTGCCATCCATTTAATACCAATCCGGTAAGTATTAGTTTATTGGTGACTTCGTGAGTAATTTTAATCCCTGTTTCAAAATAAGGAGTGTTATCTGCCATCATGGATCTTGATAATGTTTGACAATCAAATGATATTGCGCTTTCAAATCCAATATGAGAAGCGAAAATACCCGCATCTACCCAAGTTTTTTTACTTATCTGATATCCAGCATAGGCTTCATAAATGTTTTTAAAAACATCGGGCTCTGCGAAATAATTTGAAACAACGTATGTTCCGCTATGCAATGCGAATGCCCCTCTTACTTTATCTTTACTATATTTTATTCCTAAAATTCCATTATTGACATTAAACTCATTATGTCTGTTGTGAGAATAGACATGACTATTTCTATTTACCATCTGACCTATAACCCTTGACGGCGGCTGATTAAAGTTATAAGCATAATAAGCATCTACATATCCCCAAACGGTAATAGATGAGGTTTTACTACTGTCGCTCTGTGAGTATAAAGACAAGCTTAGAAGTATGGATACCGGAAATGTTAAGAAATATTTCATTCGCTAATTTTTTTGATGATGAATAGTGAATAGTGAATAGTAAATTTTACCATTTTTTACTCCTTATTCTTCATTATTCCCTCTTTACTTTTTACTATTCGCTATTCCCTCCTCACCCATTTCATCCAGTGCAAGATTAAGTTTAAGCACATTGACTTTTTCAGGACCAAACAAACCTAATAATGGTTTTTCGATATGCTTATTCACTAAAGTTCTCAGCTTTTCTTCAGGAATATTTCTTGTTTTACTTATTCTTGCGATTTGAATATATGCTCCTTTAGAAGATATATCCGGATCTAGTCCGCTGCCTGAGGCTGTGACCAGCTCAGATGGAATATCTTTTTTCTGAACTCCTGGATTATGTACCAGAAATGTATCAATCCTGTCCTGTACAGTTTTAAGATAATCGGGATTAGTAGGCCCTTTGTTAGACCCTGATGAGCCAGCTGCATTGTATCCGGCGGCAGAAGGTCTTCCGTTAAAATATTTATCTTCTGTAAACGATTGGCCTATGTTGGCATAACCGACAACCTTTCCATTTCTTTCAATTGTCACTCCGTCTCCGCCTCCTGGTGCAAGCTTTGCAATTCCTGCAATCAATAAAGGATAAGCAAATGCGAAAAGTGCTATAAGTGTTACTGTAAGTATGAGAGATTGTTTCAATATATTTTTCATAAACTTTATTTTTTTACTGTTTACTTTTTATGATTTACAATTCACTAATTACCAAATGCTGCCCACAATCAGATCAATCAATTTGATTCCTATAAAAGGAGCAATGACTCCACCCAATCCATAGATCAATAAATTCCTTGCCAGCAAGGCGCTTGCACCTATAGGCTTATATTGTACACCTCTTAAAGCAAGTGGTATCAACAATGGAATAATAATAGCATTGAATATAACTGCCGATAAAATAGCTGATTCAGGACTTGCCAGATCCATGATATTCAATGCCTGCAATCCTGGAATACTTCCTATGAACAAAGCAGGAACAATAGCAAAATACTTGGCTACGTCATTGGCAATAGAAAAGGTAGTAAGTGTTCCCCTTGTAATTAAAAGCTGCTTGCCTATTTCAACAATTTCAATGAGCTTGGTCGGATCATTGTCCAGGTCAACCATATTCCCAGCTTCTTTAGCAGCCTGCGTTCCTGAATTCATTGCAACGCCCACATCCGCCTGTGCTAAGGCAGGAGCATCGTTGGTTCCATCTCCCATCATGGCTACCAGTTTTCCTGATGCCTGTTCCTTTTTTATATAATTCATTTTATCTTCAGGCGTTGCTTCCGCTATAAAATCATCAACTCCTGCTTTCTCAGCGATGAACTTTGCAGTGAGAGGATTGTCACCAGTCACCATCACGGTCTTTACGCCCATCTTTCTCAGCCGTGCAAATCGTTCTACCATACCAGGCTTAATAATGTCTTCAAGCTGGATAACTCCTATCACTTTTCCATTTTGTGCTACCACAAGCGGGGTACCTCCATTAGAAGCAATTCTTTTTACATCATTTTCAGTTTCCGGAGGCATGTTATTGCCTCCGGCTTCAGTTAATTTTCTGATCGAATCAAAGGCTCCTTTCCGGATCTGCGTTCCATCGGACATATCAACACCACTGCTCCTTGTCTCGGCACTGAATTTCACCAGCCTTGCGTTCTGGATTTCGCTTTTTTGTACTTCTATTTTCTGTACTTTGCCCAATTCCACGATGGATTTTCCTTCGGGAGTTTCATCGGCCAAAGAACTAAGCACACATTTTCGGATAAAATCATTAAGATCTATTCCCTTTGCAGGATAGAAATTCGTTGCTTTTCTATTACCTATAGTAATGGTACCTGTCTTGTCCAACAGTAAAGTATCAATATCTCCGGCTGTCTCTACGGCCTTTCCTGATTTTGTAATAACATTGGCTTTAAGTGCTCTGTCCATACCTGCGATACCAATGGCTGAAAGTAAGCCGCCGATGGTAGTAGGTATAAGACAAACAAACAAGGCTATTAATGAGGCTATATGCAAATGAGCGTTTGAATAATCGGCGAAGGTTTTTAAAGTAACAGTCACCAACAAGAATATAATGGTGAAACCTGCAAGTAAAATAGTGAGCGCGATCTCATTCGGAGTTTTTTGTCTCGTTGCTCCTTCTACCAGAGCAATCATTTTATCCAGAAAAGATTCTCCGATGGCCACAGTAACCTGAACTTTAATTTGATCTGAAAGAACTTTTGTTCCACCAGTGACACTGGATTTGTCTCCACCGGCTTCCCTGATCACGGGAGCTGATTCTCCTGTAATGGCTGATTCATCAATGGAAGCAAGGCCTTCCACAATTTCTCCGTCGGAAGGAATGATCTCTCCTGCCTTTACAAGAAAGATGTCGCCTTTCTTAAGCTGAGAGGAACTGATTGATTTAGTCTGGTTACCAATGACGAGCGTGGCAGGAGTTTCCTGTCTGGTTTTCCTTAATGACTCTGCCTGAGCCTTACCTCTGGCTTCGGCGATTGCTTCCGCGAAATTTGCAAAGAGCAAGGTGATAAAAAGTATAGCAAATATCAGGAAATTATAACCGAAACTTCCTTCGGAACTGAGATCGAAAAACAAAGTCATCAATGTAATTGCAAACATGATCACTGTACCTATCTCTACCGTAAACATGACAGGATTCTTGATCATCATTTTCGGATTCAATTTTACAAAAGAATTTTTCAATGCCTGTACCACCAGGTCTTTTTGAAATAATCCTGTATTTTTTTGATCTTTCATTATCGTATTTTAAATTAAGTTCTACTTATCTACTTAGTAAAGAATTCTGCTATCGGCCCCAACACTAAAGCAGGAAAGAATGCGAGTGCTGCAATGATCAGGATTACTGCCAATGTTGTGATTCCAAATGTGATTGAATCAATTCTCAATGTACCCGCAGATTCAGGAATATGTTTTTTAGAAGCCAGCAAACCTGCAATAGCCACCGGGCCAATGAGAGGAAGATATCGGCCAAGTATCAGCACGAATCCGCAACTCAC
>DATMOV010000109.1:0-19257 GCA_035568055.1 Cytophagaceae bacterium | reverse complement strand
AATGATATTGATTTAAGGAGATAAACAGCAAATTTTAATACAAATAATATTTTTCATAATCTATTTCCGTATAGTGGTTTTTATTTATACCTCTAAAGATCATAAATACATTCCTCTCTCTCTATTATCTTTATTACGGTTCATCTTTCACGTAAAGAATACAACGCTTTTATGGAATTCTAAAAATGCAGCATCTCATATATAAACCCGCAATTATGTATGGGCAAGTTTCAAACATTATATTTTATGAAAAAACATATGGGAAAACTAACAGCCATCTGCACATTCACCGCCATATTCGCACTGATAAGCTGGAGTCCCAATGCCAGGTTGCATTGGTTGGCTGATAATGAATTTATTAAATCATTGAGAGCAGAGATTGAACAATTTCAGCATCAGATGCCGGAAGACCGGTTGTATGTTCAGTTTGACAAACCTTTTTACCAGCCCGGAGAATCAATCTGGTTCAGCGCTTATTTACGCAATGGCGTAGATATGAAATCTTCCACGAAAAGCGATATAGTTTATGTAGAGCTAATAAGTCCCAAAGGAAGCATAGAAAAGACTTTAAAGCTGGTGGCTAAAAACGGACAGGCTGCCGGTGATTTTCAACTTAGTCAGGATGCCACTGGTGGCATGTACAAGATAAAAGCTTATACCAGCTGGCAGAAAAATGAGAGCCAGGAAACATTTTTTGAAAAAGATATTCAGGTACAAGAGTATATATTGCCTGCGCTTAAAATGAAGCTTGACTTTGAACGCAAAGCTTTCGGCGCAGGCGGAGAGGTGCTTGCTAAAATCGCTTTGAATACTAATGAAAACAAGCCACTGGCAAATTACAAATTTCGTTATGTCGCAAATCTTGACGGACAAAAATTGCTGGAGCAATCCGCAGAAACTGATGAGGAAGGTTTTGGATATATCCGCTTCCGGCTTCCTGCCGATCTTAAAACCAATGATGGCTTGCTGAATATTCTCCTCGATTATCAGGGATCGGCAGAAAGCATCTCCCGTGCTATTCCTATCATTCTCAATAAAATTAGCTTTACCATGTATCCGGAAGGCGGCGACCTGGTTACAGGCTTGAATTCCAGGGTTGCTTTCCGTGCTATGAATGAATTCAATAAACCTGCCGATGTGGAAGGTATCGTAATGACTTCAAAAGGTAAGCAGATGGGAACTTTCAGCAGTTTCCACATGGGCATGGGTGTCTTTGATTTTGTGCCACAGACCGGCGAGAAATATTATGTAAAGATCACCAGGCCTGAGGGCATCACACAAACTTTTAATTTGCCTGAGGCCTTGGCAAGAGGCTATGTGTTGAATGCTGATGTATCGGGCAAAAATGAAATGACTGTCAGCATTAATACCAGCGAAACGGAGGAACTGTCTTTGCTGGTGCAGATCAGAAGTAAAATTTATTACTCAACAGCTATCAAAACTGTATCCGGTATAAATAAAATTGTTATTCCTGTCAGCACCTTTCCTGTTGGTGTGGCACAGGTGACACTCTTCGACAGCAAAGGGATTGAACGTGCCGAGCGTCTTATCTTTGTGAATAAAAATAAACAGCTCAATGTTTCTATTACTACCGATAAAGAAAGATACCTGCCAAGAGAAAAAGTAAAGATGACGGTGATCGTCAGAGATGACAGAGGACTGCCAATGCCTGGTAATTTTTCTTTGTCCGTGACAAACGATCAGCTGCTGTCTTTCGCGGATGACAGATCTGGTAATATCCTTTCAAAACTATTGCTAGAGCAGGATATTAAAGACAAAGTCGAGGAGCCTGCATTCTATTTTAATCAGAAAGAGCCAAAGTCAGATCAGGCATTGGATTATCTTTTAATGACATCAGGCTGGAGAAGATTTACCTGGGAGCAGGTGACCAATCATACACTGCCGCAGGCAAAATTTCAGGCCGAACAAGCACGCATTTCAGGAATTATTTATAATGCCAATATTCATCAGCCTATCGCTAAAGCAAAAGTAAAAGTGAATGATTATACCGTGATGGCTAATGATAAAGGAGAGTATACCTTGAAAAATATTGAACCGGTATTTCCTATAATTCTACAATTCTCGGCAGATGGATATAATACAAGCTCTCAATATGTGTATGATTATAATCAGAATTTATCGTTGAATCTTTACAAACCCTCGCATTTAAGCACACAGCCTTACCCTCATAGTTATCCCTCCACTGCGGTAAGAGGCGGGGCAGCAAATAATGAAAAAGCTGTGAAGAATAAAAGGAATGAAATTCCAGCTATGCAGGATGTAATGGAAGATGAAATTCCAAGAGCTGTAAATAATGTGGCAGTACATGATGCCGGACCTGTTCAGGCGCAGATGGAAAAGGATGAAGAGGTGGATATGAAAGTTGTTCTGGAAGTTGATGATAGGAGAATGGGAAAGAAAGCTGTTGTTAACAGAAATGTTACCCCTCAGGCAGCGGCCTACTATAGAGCCAGACAATTTTCCGCACCTGTTTATGATAAACAAGAAATTGTGGAAACAAGAAATGATTTTAGATCTACTCTTTACTGGAATGGAAATATTGAAATTGATCGTACAGGTAAAAAAGTAGTAGAGTTCTATAATTCAGATGATATCACTTCCTTCCGTGCGACAGCCGAAGGGTTTTCGGTGGATGGGATGATCGGTCGTTCAGAGATGACTTACTTCACACAACTTTCATTTTCTATGAGAACAAAAATCCCCGCAGAAGTTATTGCCGGAGATATCATTTCCATACCGCTTACCCTGGCTAATAATACCGATGGCCCGCTTGGTGGGCTTATGAATATCACAGCTCCTGCCGGACTTAAAGCAATGGGAATTCTTCCTGCCACGCAGACAATTATGCCAGGAAAGACTAAGACGATTTATCTGGATTACAAAGTTTCCAGCAAAGCTGCCACTGGTAATTTTACCATTGGCTTCAAAAGCTGCGGACTTGGAGATGCCTTTACTCAAAAGATAAGAATAATTCAAAAGGGATTTCCGGTAACAGTATCTTTTTCCGGGCAAGAGATGGAAAAAGAATTTATGGTGGATATAGCCAACGTGGTTGACAGCTCTCTCATAATTACTCTTTCGGCTTACCCTTCTGTAGTTAACGACTTGCTCAGCGGTATTGACGGAATATTAAGAGAACCGGGAGGATGCTTCGAGCAGACTTCCATGAGCAGCTACCCAAACGCGATGGTACTGGATTATCTCAAAACTACAGATACCAAAGATGAGAAAATACTTTCAAGAGCAACTCAGCTGCTTGAAAAAGGATACCAGAGACTTTCAACTTTTGAAACAAAAGATAAAGGGTATGAGTGGTTTGGATCAGCACCAGGGCACGAAGCGCTTACTGCTTATGGACTTATGCAGTTCAGCGATATGAAACGGGTAGGCGGAGATGTTGACCAGGGGATGATGGATCGCACGGCGAAGTGGCTGATGAGTCGCAGAGATGGCAACGGAGGGTTTATGAGAAACTCACGTGCACTCGATAATTTTGGCAGAGGCAGCGAGGAAATCACCAATGCATATATTACTTATTCATTGTCGGGCGCTGGATATAAAGATTTGCAGAAAGAGCTTGATAATTCTTTCGATAAAGCACTTACATCGAAGGATCCATATATGCTTGCCATGATGGCCAATGCCATGTATACCAGCGGCGACAGCAAACGCGGCGATAAGCTGATGGAAATGCTTTACCCTCTGCAGTCAGCAAATGGAAGCTGGACGGGCAAGACACATTCAATTACTTTTTCTACAGGAGAGTCATTGATCATTGAAACAACTTCCCTTGCGGTGATAGCAATCCTTAAGCAAACGTCGCCCAATCAAAATGCGCTTACCAAGGCTGTGCAGTTTATCATAGGCAGCCGTTCTGGATCCGGAACTTTTGGCAACACACAGGGGACAGTGCTGGCGCTCAAGGCACTCACTGAATATGCTAAATCATCTAAACGTACAGCTTCTGTCGGTACTATTGAGTTTTATGTTGGAGGAAGGAAAGTGGCAGAGAGATCTTACACCGCCGGGCAGAAAGGAAATATTGAGATCACTGGACTGGAAGCATTTGTGAAACCAGGTAAACATAAGCTTCATGTAAAATTTAAGGGAACGAAAGAGCCGCTTCCATACTCTGTCGCTATGACATGGAATACTACTTTGCCTAATAGTTCGAAAGAATGCGCTATAAACCTTAGTGCAAAGCTGACCCAGACTACTGTCAATGTTGGAGAAACGGTCAGGCTATCCGTAACTTTAAGCAATAAGAAAAATGAATCCCTTCCCAATCCTATAGCCATCATCGGAATTCCTGCCGGTTTCACGGTGCAGCCATGGCAACTCAAAGAGATGCAGGAAAAAAATATTTTTGATTACTACGAAGTGACAGGAAATAATATAGTGCTTTACTATCGCGGCATGAAGGCCTTGGAAGTGAAGAATCTTAGCTTTGACCTGAAAGCCGAAGTACCTGGTGAATATTTCGCGCCCGCTTCAGCAGCCTACCTGTATTATACCAATGAATACAAGAGCTGGGCTTCACTTGAAAAGGCGACTATAAAAAAACAGTTGATTCAGAATTAAAGATTTATTTCTCCACTCATGATTTATGAGTGGAGATTTTCTCAAACAGTATCATCATGAAAAAAATATTTTCTCTTTCTTTGATTCTTTTGTTAATGGCTGTTAGTTCAATAGCACAGAAAAATGTTGCCGATACCTCAGTTGGGAAGTGGAATGGAGTATGGGACCCTGCTGACCCCAATTGCCCTTGCTATAATATCCAAAAGCAAGCTGAAAAAGAATACCAGGAAATGCTTAAAAAAGAACAAAAAGATGAGGAACAAGTAAAGAATAATATTGACAAAGACAGCAGTCCGTTAACAGATAAAAAACTGATTTATGAATCAGATACTTCTGGGAAACAGAATTTGTTAATAAAGAATAATCGGACTGATAATACTTCAGATGTGAGAGGTATAAAACATAAGTCTGATAAGAAGAGAAAAAAGAGCAGGGAAAGAAAGTATAAAAAAGGAAAGTCAGTTTGTCCTGACATATAAATTTCTTACTGTTAAAAGGATAATGAGAATATTTTGACCTCAATCACTTTTTTTTCCATCTTTGAACTCATGAATATCGGATCGATAAACCGGTTTAAAGATCTTTTCAAAAGACTGTTTCATAATGATCTGTTTTCCGCACTGGGTGCAGGTTTCCTGATCGCCGTTTCGTGGAAGGTTTTTTCTGATTGTTTCCTGGATATTTCTGACCCGGAAGATCTGGACTGGCATCAGTATTATTCCTTGATTACCCTGCTTCCTCTTTCTGTAGTGATGATTTCTTTTATAAAAAGCAAGGGGTGGCTCTTTTATGTGAAGGTATTTTTGATTGTTTTTTATTTTGCATCTATTCTGGTTCTATACTGGAGCCTATATAATTTTCTACTCTCATTTTGCTCTTCTCTCTTGTTTATTTTCTTCTTAAGAAGATCAGGCTATTCCAAGGAAAATATTTTATTTCTTTTTGTGACGTATAATTCCTTTTTCCTGATTATTTCCAGAATAGCATGGTGGCAGGATCTGGGAGTCCTGGTTGCAGGGGATCTATATACATTCATAGTCTTTTTTCTGATACTTGCCCTTTCAGTCTTTTGCATACTGCGGGCAGACTTTGAAAATATTTCACAGGAAAAATATTTCACAGGAATATTAAAAACAACAATATCCCTATGCGTTTTTTTTGTGGCGGCGATCGCTTGCAGAAAGATGAATCTTATGCAGATTCATCATTGGGGCTGCTACACAGGCACGGCTGAATTGATCAGACAAGGAGGCTATTTACTCTGGTCGGTGCCTTCCCAATACGGATTTTTAAGTATTTTGTCGATAGCATTTTTTCCTTTGGAAAGTTGCTGGGAGGCCTTTTGGACCATACAGCTCATTTTTTTAGTGAGCAGCTCAATGATGGTCTTTTATGTTTTATATTCTTTTAGCAAGACGAAGCTTAATTATATTCTGTCCCTTATAACCACTCTGTGTGCTGTCTTTCTTTTTCCCGGTTGGGTGCCGGATTTATTGGGTGTTAACTATTTCCCCAGCGTTGGACCCTTTCGGTTTTTCTGGCTTTATAGTATTATCTTTTTTATCGTCATTCAATGGCAACGGAAATTTATTAAGAACCAGAAGTATGAAAATTATTTTGGCTCTTTTATATGGATCATCGGCTGCCTCTGGTCTTTTGAAAGCGCATATTATGTGAGCTTTGTTTGGTTCTTTTATCTCTTCTTCAACTCATTGGTATATGCAGAAGGCAAAGGCCAAAAAGGAATTATTAAAACACTCTGTCAGAATTTTATTATCCCCGCACTATTTTTTCTCACTTCTGCTTCGATGATATGCTGCTTTTACTGGATCATAATGTCTGAACTACCCGACATATACAGCTATGTTGAGCATGCCTTATCGTTCAAAAGTGGGTTTGGGGGCTTATCAATGAGCCTGAGAGGAGGGTTCGGATTGCTGCTTTTGATTCTGGTCTTTATTATCGCTGATATTGTATATATATATAGAACTCCCGGCTGTAATAAAAAAGTTATTCCATTTTTGGCAGCTCTTTATGCGGGACTCTGGGCCTTCATCAGTTATTTTGTTGGAAGGAGTCATGAGAATAATATTTCTAACCTCATACCTCTCATTGTTTTTATAACAGGATCTTTGCTACTAATAAGGAAAAAGGATGGAATGGAATCAGCCACGCTTTTCAAGCTGGCAGCTATACAACTTTATACGATTATTGTCACGCTGACCATCGGTAATTTCACCGGACTTAGAAATTTTCTTCCTATAATTAAAACCGAAAATATTAATATTGAATCAACCTTGCCTGATCCTGATCCTGAGATTTCAGCCGCGATGGTATCGGCAGGAATTACCCTGAAAGACTCAATTATATATATAGACAAGATTATATTATTAGGAAATAACAAGAATGAAAGATACCACTACTGGCTTCCGGTAAATCCAGCAACAATTTATGATCCCCTCAATAAGGAACGTACAAAAATATACATTCAGCGGTTCAGCCGACAATTCAGGTCTGGTGGGTATCTCATTACCAGAGGTGATGATGATTATTTGAAGATAGAGTCAGCAATACAATCCTTTTATGATCCTATTGGACCAGCCTACAGGATCAAGGATATATATATACAGAGGTACACATTAAAGAAATGAAGTGTGTTTATATTTCACGAATTTCCCTTTAATCTTTTCTGATAAATATTTCTATTTCCTCTGCAACTTCAGCTTTTCTATAATGAGCCTCGACATAATCGCGGATGTTGGGAAAATTTTGATATTTAAACTCAGCAGCATTGGGGCCATATGAATAAGAGGTGATAGCATCAGCAAATATAAGTGGCTTATTTTTTTTCAGATCTTCCAGATATTTATCAAGATAATATTGCTGCATCCGGGATTTTGTAAACTGATGGTAACAATCGCCATACCTGGTGCCGTTGATTAAACCTGTTTGTACATATAGGCCTGGCATCCAACCCCAGATAGCCATACCATCATTGCCTTTTCCATATTTATTAATTGTTTGCGCAACTAAACTTTTTTTAAGGCTTGAATGATTGATGGAGGAAGGGTTATTGATCCGGGTTATTCCATCGATTGCAACCATGACAAAGCATATAAGAGGAAGTATGATCAGCGCGGAGTTAAATAGTTTGGATCTGGAAAAAGTATCACGAGATATCCAGGCGATGATTGCCGTGAAGAATAAAACAGGAATCAGAAATATCAGGAAATAATGTTGGTAGAAGAAGGAGGTTTTTACAATTGCATAATATGCGGAAAAAAGCAGGGCAATGGAGCTTAGCAAAAGGAATAAATGTTTTCCCATGATTTTTTTTCTGAATGATACCGTAATTCCCGACAACGCAGAAACACTGATAAGACTTATAAAATAAAATTTCGAATCAGGCAGTGTTCTCAGGAGATAAACAAAATATTTAAAATAGAGCCAGGATGAACCATTAATCCCTATGCCAGGCTGGCCATATTTTAGATTACTGATAATATATGCAAACCAGAAGTCCTGTGTACCATCAGTAATCAATAGCCACATTAGAATTAATACAAATGGAGACATTATACTCAGAAAAATAAGAGCATAGGAACTTAAATTAGTTTTACTTTTAATCAGAAAAACCAGAAGGCAAAAGCCGAGAGCCAGGGTAATGGGTGTAGCTTGCAGTTTTGTGAAAGGCAGAGCGCCCAGCGTAAGCCCATATAATAAAAAATATTTACTCTGCTTATTTCCCATCAGCAATTTAGTATGAAGGAAAATCGCGATGGATGAAAAAAGAATGATTTCATGCTCCCCATTATAGGCAGTATAATCGCCAGAATTCATGAAGGCGAAGCAGGCAGTCAGCGGTAGAATCAGAATTCGAGAAAGTTTTTCATCAAGGAGTATTCTAAAAGTATAATAACAAAATATGACGCCGGGGATGATGCAGAAAAGAATCCCTGCCAGCCTGGCTGAAGCATAATTGAGATCCAGCCCTGTAAGCTTGATTAAAACCAGAGGCAGCATCACCAATGGGCCGCTGGTAGTGGTATCGAAGCTGGTCCATAATTGTGGTGAATGAAGAAAAGTCGCGGTACCTGCGATCCATAAACTTTCATCTATATTTTGCTCATCCAACAGGAAAGTTGGCATTCTCATCAATATGATGAAAATTGTAATCAACAAGAGAAAGAGCAATGGAGAAGAAAATATTTTTATAGATGCACGACCTGGCGGCTTCTCTGTTTTAATCCATGGCAGGTAGACAAGTGCAAGAGTAAATAATGAAACAATTGCTGCAATGATATACAGAACCTTCCAGCTGGAAAGTAAGTTTATCAGGAAAAAATACAGATCACCCGGGAAATCCATGGTATGAAGCTAAATAATTAAGGAAGATAAGAAAAGGCTGGAAGATTTAATTTTCGAAGCCAATCTTTAGCATCATGTTTTAATATTTACCTATCCATAGATTCGTGATATACTACTATACCTGAATTGAAAAGGCTAAGTGGCAAATTTTATGGAAAAGAGAGAATAAAAAATATTTTATCTCATAAGTCCTATGGTATTGGCAAAGAACAATGTTGAAATTATAAACTTTATGCTCGTATTGATTTTCTTCTAATTCTAAGGCCGAGGCAAGCTAGCCAATTATTTTTGCTGACGAAGACTTTAGTTCAGTATTACGGCCATACTATTGACAACTAATATATATTAGTTGTTAGGAGCAAAAAAAACGGGACTGACTAATTTTTTTATTAGTCAGTCCCATCAAGGGTGGATAAATGGAGAAATCCCGAACCAGTTTTATGAGGATATTAAGATTTTGTATGAGTTAAGTGTTTATTTATCAGTTATTAAATAATTGTCTCAGTATTCATTATTCAAATCAAGAATAGCTTATTCTCGAAAACTATATTGTCAAGGGTTGAGACAAAATTTATTCTTTTTGGATGTGTTTTTTTCTCAATTATTTTGACAAAGGGGAAATAAAATTTAGATTAAATGTTAAATCCCTTTCAAATTATTTTTTAATTAAAAGGGATGTTTTTTCTCTCAAACTCTCAGTTAAATATGGGGTAATAATTTCATATGGGACAAGAAATTTATCCCCTACATAAGTAAGATCTGACCTTTCTGCGAGTCTCATATAAAAATAAATACCTTCTTCTGACAAATTAAAATAACCGGCATTCCAGGATTCAGGTTTGAAATAGTAATTATAATTATCATCATATGTTGAATCGGCATCTGCAAATGTATTAGCCTTCATTAGCATTTTTAAAACTCGTTCTCCCATGACAGGAACATTAGAATTCTCATTGATCTCGATTCCATTATTGATAATATCCTTAAACAAAATTTCTTTTCCTGATGGTAATTCGAAATTGTAAAGATCAAGATTTCCGTATGGTACATCACAATTGACAAACCAATTATTTGAATATGAAAAGAAGTGATTATTTAACAATAAAACTTCCTTAGTAGAGCCATGAGCACACTGCCTTCCATATTTGCTTTCTGCCCAGAATCTGAGAATTTCACTTAAATACGAATTTAATAAGGTGTCATTAATTTGTATATATTGTACTGAGTTATTAGGGCAAATTTTAAAGCTTGTTATTTCTGCTTTATTGCATTTAAGAACCTTGATAAAATATTCATAATCTCGAATTTTATTTAATGTATCCGAAGCCTTCAATGTTACTGTCGTAAGTTTCACGTACTCAAACAGATTATCCGTTTTATAATTTTTTACAAATGGCAAGTAATCAAATGCAGTAACGAAGTTTTTTTCATATGCCCTAATTAAGTTTACTTGGAGTACTTTACCTTCCTGCTTCCAAGTTCCTCTATATCCGGTTTTATGAGGTTGTAACTTAAATTCCTCATCTATTTGGGTATTGGCATAATCCCTATAATTTCTTGCAATGATTTCATTACTATCAGTAATGACGGTTAGGTAGATTGTTACATTCGATGATTTATAATAGTATTGCAGTTCACTTACCTTTCCATCTTCATATTTTGTTATCATTAAAATGACAGGATATTTACCGATAGTACCTTGGAAAACCAAATCTTCAGCGGATGCTTTTAATGAGGGTGTTATTAAGAAAAAAAATAAGCAAGCAAATAATTTTAGTGTGTTTTTCATTTTTAGCTGGTGAGGTATTTTGGCGAAAAAATAATTTGAGAGTTAATGAGATCTTCTTTGATAAAGACTTCATTAATAAAATATATAGTTAATTTATTCCTTTCGTAAATGGGAGTAAGAATATGTCATGGCTTTTAATTTATCCTTAAATAGGGTTATATATCTTTCCTTGATTTCATCGGTTAAGAAAGAGTTTGCAGTAAGTGCAATAACTTCACTTTCAGTATGTAAAAAACTCTCAATAATTTTTCGTGTTCTGGATTCTTTTATTCCAATTCGTTTTCCAAATTCTAAGAAATCGTCATAAGCATTGAATCCATTTACGTTATGACTTTCTGTTTCAAAGTCGTCTTTAAATAAACCTTTAGTTAAAGCAAAGTCGGTGTCTGTGGGGATATGAATTTTGGTATTCATTACATCATAGGCTGGGGTCAGGCGATAATCTCCATACTCTGTTCTATATACTGAGAAATTCTTTAAATGCGCATCGCCATTATTAAAAAGATAATTGAATATGACTATTTTAAAAAAGGTTTCTAATTCAACTGGATACGTGGCGACATACTTTTTTATTAGTTCTGCAACTTCCTGATAAGAGTAATCATATTTATAGTTTCTTCCTGCATTTTGCTCATTTAATTGAGCAAGTT
This sequence comes from Cytophagaceae bacterium, assembly GCA_035568055.1. Taxonomy (GTDB): domain Bacteria; phylum Bacteroidota; class Bacteroidia; order Cytophagales; family Cytophagaceae; genus DATMOV01. Next base: position 7,848 of record DATMOV010000109.1, on the reverse strand, counting down.
GAGCAAAATCTTCCTGCTGGGAGCGAGTTCCATCAGCCTTAACATCAAATCTTCTTGTCAGATAAGCCGGAGTACTATTGTCATTAAAAAAAACGATTGCGCAGACTGCCGTTGGTATTTTAAAAACCTGTCTAGCAATTTGCATGGTAAGATGTTCATTGGCGGGAGCCAGGTCCAATTTTTGAAAAGGACCAATAGGAATTGGTTTCAGAATATATTGTCCTGCTGATTCTGTTAATACCAATTTCCCGGCTTCACGTTTTAAGGAATATTTTATTTGTACGCCTGATATTGAAATATGTTGGACATTTTTCATTAAGGCTTCATTCCCCTCATTGGCTGGCGAAGCAAAATCCAGTATCAAAGAAATATTTTCTCCGTCAAATAATTCCTTGCGGCATTTTTTGCAAAATGTTCCTGCTTTTATTTCCTTTAGACATCCCTGACAAATCATATCGGTTTTAAAGTTATTGCTCCTATTGTTTCTGTAGTAGCTGTTTTAACCAATCGAGTAAAATCATCCTGTTCATCAATTTTCAATGTTCTGCATTGTATTTGTTTATTTACACCTTCTGCAAGCAAGCCTGAAAAGAAAGGGAACATATATTGGGAGTGATATTCTTTCTGAATTTTGGGAAAGCTCAGACTAATTGCCGGATTGGAATCATCATTATAATATTCATCCGAATAAGTAAAAACATATCCATCTTTAGTTTTCTCTAAAGTGCCGGCCAATATTTTATTATTATAAACAGATGCCTTCATCGGTTTTTATCAGCTTTTCTTAGTTTGTATATTAATCTCCATGCCCAATACTTTTAAAATTTTCATCAGTGTTTCAAGGGATGGATTTCCCTTGCCTAATTCAACAGCGTAAATAGTTTTAATAGCAACACCTGAAATCTCCGCCAAATCCTCTTGCTTTAAATTAAGAAACTGACGTCGCTCTCGAAGTATTTTACCTACGTCATCAACATTCATAATCGGGAATATATTGCTGATTTAAAACATTATTTGTACAAATATAGAATTTTTTGATAAAATCGGCAATATAATACTGAAATTGTTCTTTGTATCGCAAATACTGGCTCTATTCTTTACAAATCGGTAAAATAGGACTGAAAAGGCAATTGCAGTTTATTGAGGTTTCTGAAAAGTTATTAGAAAATACTTCTTTAGAAAAAAGCTACATTTCAATTAACTATAATAATTGTATTTTTTGAATTTAAAGGAAAGGTTCGATGTCCCATTTAAGGATTCATAAAAAAACCCTTCAATTATTAAAATTGAAGGGTTTTTATGTGGAGGGTGGGAGACGGGGTTCGAACCCGCGACCCCTAGAACCACAATCTAGTGCTCTAACCAGCTGAGCTACAACCACCATTTTGATCCAAAAATCAATAAGGGTACAAAAGTAATCTACTTGCTTCTAATTAACAAGCTATAAACTCAAAATTCCCAGTTTGGCGGCCTTTGTTTTCATTGAGATGATAGTAGATTATTATGCCGGGTTTTGTTTTCTATTCTTAATCGCTTCGCTAAACCATATAAATTCACTAAGAAATTTGTCGCTGTTCTTTTCAATAGCCGGGTCAGATAATTTCCCTTGTTCATCAAAAGCTTTTTGCACACTTGGAATAAGAAGTTTTAAAGGCATGGGATAAGCTCCTAAACCAAGAATTAACAATTGCATTTGAGTGGAAGCATTGATGCCGCCGAGGGCACCTGCTGATACGGCCACTACTCCTATCGGTTTTTTGCCAAATTCGGCACGGAAATAATCGACGGTATTCTTCAGCACTCCTGAATACCCGCTGTTGTATTCCGGAGAAACAAAAATAATAGAGTCAGCAGCTGTGAGTTTCCCGCTAAATTCTTTCAGCTTATCAGAAGGGTGAGGGTGAAAAGCCAGACGCTCTTCCAGTATGGGGAAATTATATTCCGCCAGGTCAAGTAGCTCGGCGCTTATGCCGCTTATTTCATTGAGCTTGCCAAGCAGGTATTTGGCAGGCTTATGACTTTGCCTGCCAATACGGGTGCTTGCTAATATGATTGATATTTTCAGCATGTTAAAATTTATAATTCAAAGATACAACATAGATTATACTTAAGCAGCTAACACATGCTTGTAAGCGTCTTTTCTTGTCCAGGCAAGGTATCCTAAAAGGGCGATTAGAATTATACTCATAGGCAAGCCTTCGATACCAAGGAAAAGATGGAACAGAAAAATATTGATAATAATCGGAGCGAGGATTAAGAGTGCCAGTATAACAAATCTGTTTACCAGCAATAATATTCCGCATACTACTTCAACTCCTTTGAGGAAAGGGAAAAAATATCCGCTTTTGAAAAGTCCCATAACAAAATCACCTGCTGCTCCGGAAGGTGGCTGTGCGGGAATAAAATGCAAGAATCCGTTTAATCCAAAAACGAGAAACATTAATCCTAATACTATCTGGGCGATTTTCGCTCCCATACTTCTTTTGGTTATGCTATTTGTGTTCATGTGCGTATTTGTTTTTAGTTAAAATTTGTTTGGACAAAATTTGTATATACAATTAATTGGATAATTTTTTTAATCTCTTAATCTATCAAGGATATCATTCACCAGGGCGGCATCTTTCGCACTGATATTTTTAAGAAAATTATTCTGACCAGTGAATTCATCATTATTATCAATTTCTTTAAGCATAGCAAGCCCTTTTTCAGTGACTACTATATCTACCTGGCGGCGGTCATCTTTATTTTCTCTCCTGTCCACAAGTTTTTTGTCTTTAAGCTTGTCAACAATACGTGAACAATTAGATGATTTATCCAGCATTCGCTCCATGATCATTTGATTGGTGGCGCAGTTTGGATATTGGCCTCTCAGGATTCGTAATACATTATACTGTTCGGAAGATATTCCATAAGGCTTCAGGCTTTTCATGTTATTTAAACGCAGCCAGTTTCCGGTATACATGATATTCACTACCATCTTCTGCTGTTCGCACGAGAATTTCTTGTTTTGCTTTATTTCCTCTTCCAGTTTCATATTTAATACAAATGTAATTACATTTAATGTATATACAAGCAATTTGAAGAAAAAAGTTCTTTTGGAAGGAAATAATTTTCAAAATTGGGAAAAATACTCATCGGATGGCATTGCTTCTGTCATCCGATGACTCACCTGTAAACTCGCTTTATGTGAAAATCCTCAGTCATCGGATGACTATAATTGTCAGGTAGCATAGTAATTTAGTCATCCGATGACTGTTACATTTGTCCATTAAGATTGGACGGTACGTGAGTCATCGGATGACGGGTGAACGTCATTCGTAATTTCAATGATTAATTTATTCCCTACTGTTTGTTTTAAATAATTGATAAAAATATTCAATTGATTATTTTCTCTTAGAATAGTTAATGGAAAAGTCTCAGATGTATTTCCCAATTTAATATTCATCACAACGTCTTTCTTGAATGCCTGATAGATTAATAGTAGGCCTGCGAGAAGGAAAAATAATACCATCATTATTAAAAATGCAATGACTTTATATGCCCTGCCTGATAAACTTACGGTGTCTGAATTGATATTAAAATCAAGTATCAGGTAAATGCCTATTCCCACGAATATTATGCCTGCAATTAATATGATAATAGAATTATTAATAATATTCCTTTTATTGATTCTGATTTCCTGAATTTCTGAGAAACTTAGAGTTTTATAAGGGAAATTACTTCTAATAAACGATACACCAGTATCATCAATACTAAACTCTGCAGCAGAAAATTTATTTTTTATCATGGTACTCACTCCCTCTCAAACTCCAGCCTCATTCCCATTCTCTCCTCATGAAATCTTCCATGTTCATAAGCAAGATGCCCGGAGACAATAGTGTGCGTGATCTTTGAGTGAAATGTCTGTCCTTCCAGAGGAGACCAGTCGCAGTGGTATAGAAGGTTTGATTTATGTACTTGATAGCTACTGTTAAGATCAACCAATACCAGGTCGGCCTGATAGCCTTCGCGGATATAGCCTCTTTTGCTAATCTGAAAACAATCGGCGGGAGCATGGCACATTTTTTCTACGATTTTTTCCAGCGAAATTTTTCTTTCTTTGTAAAATTCAAGCATGACATTCAAAGAATGTTGCACCATGGGAGCGCCCGAAGGGGCTTTCCAATAGTTAGTATTTTTTTCTGCCAGCGTATGTGGTGCGTGATCTGTAGCGATAATGTCTAAACGGTCGTCCAGCAAAGCTTTCATGAGCGCTTGTTTATGCTTTGCTTCTTTTACTGCCGGGTTCCATTTGATCAGGTTTCCTAATCCGTAATAATCATTTTTATCAAACCATAAATGATGCACGCAAACTTCTGCCGTGATTCTTTTTTCTTTTAATGGAATATCATTTCTGAACAAGCTCAATTCTTTTGCTGTAGAGATATGAAGTATATGAAGTCGTGTATCATATCTTTTTGCAAGCCCGACAGCCATTGACGATGATCTGTAGCAGGCATCTTCATTCCTGATCTCGGGATGCACCGCCGTGGGAGCCTCATCTCCATAAATCGCTTTATATATTTCCACATTTTCACGGATGATCTTCTCATCTTCACAATGTGTTGCCACCAGCATGCCTGCATTTTTAAAAATTGATTCCAAAGTCTTTTCATCATCCACCAGCATATTTCCGGTAGAGGAACCCATAAAGACTTTGATGCCACATACATTGCTTTTATTGGTACGCACCACTTCTTCAATATTATCATTGGAGGCGCCCATGAAGAAAGAATAGTTAGCAATCGAGTTACGGGCAGCGATCTGATATTTTTCTTCAAGCAATTCTTGTGTCAATGTATTTGGAACAGTATTTGGCATCTCCATAAATGAAGTGATGCCTCCTGCAATGGCCGCCCTGCTTTCGCTGTAAATGTTCGCTTTATGCGTAAGGCCAGGCTCCCTGAAGTGGACCTGATCGTCAATCACTCCCGGAATGAGATATTTCCCTTTGGCATCGATGATGATCTCAGCATCTGCAGCAAGGCTTTTCTCAATTCTTTCTATCAATCCGTCTTTAATTAACACATCTCCTGCAACTATGGCTCCTTCGTTTACTATATTTGCATTGGTGATAAGGATCTTTTTCATTCTTAAACTAAATGGTTTTATGATTGTTTCAACAATAAAGCAATTTAACCATTTAACAATTTAACAATTAATCCGTGAGCTTCGAAAATTTCAAATTAAACCGCCAGCTTCTGAATGCGGTCGCCGACCTTGGCTTTACAGAGCCAACGGAGATCCAGACCAAAGCGATCCCACAGATCTCCGGCGGGCACGACATACTCGGCATCGCGCAAACAGGTACGGGCAAGACAGCGGCTTATCTTCTTCCGATTCTTATGAAGATAAAATATGCGCAAGGCATGAACCCGCGTGCGCTCATACTCACGCCCACACGTGAATTGGCGATGCAGGTGGACGAGCAGATAAGTCAGCTTGCAAAATATTGCGACCTGCGCCATACAGCTGTTTATGGCGGACTTGGGCCGAAGACGCAAATTGAAAATATACAGAAAGGCATTGATGTCCTGGTGGCAACTCCCGGCAGGCTTTTGGATATATATTTAAAGGGAGACCTGATCCTTAAAGACGTGAAAGTGCTGGTGATGGATGAAGCTGACAAAATGATGGATATGGGCTTCATGCCTCAGATCAGAAAGGTGCTGGAAATTGTGCCGAATAAAAGGCAGAATCTTCTTTTTTCCGCCACTATGCCCGACAAAGTGCTGAAGCTCTCCGACGAATTTCTTTTATACCCTTTAAGAATTGAAGTAACGGCACAGTCAACGCCGGTAGAAACTGTGAGCCAGGCTGTATATGAAGTGCCGAACTTTCGCACTAAAATTAATCTGCTCGAATATTTTATTGAGAAAGAAAAGGACGAATTTAAAAGAGTAATAGTCTTTGTGAGGACGAAGCTGCATGCGGATAATGTCTACAAATTCCTCCACCGTAAAGTAACGAAAGATGTAAAAGTCATTCATGCCAATAAAGGCCAGAATACCCGCATCAATTCCATAGAAGCTTTTAAAGAAGGCAATGTTCGTGTCCTTGTCGCTACCGATGTCGCTGCAAGAGGACTTGATGTAAGCCTAGTAAGCCATGTGATTAATTTTGATGTTCCTGTGGTCTATGAAGATTATGTACACAGGATCGGGCGCACGGGCAGGGCAAAGAATACAGGCATCGCAATTACATTCGCCAATAATGCGGAGCTTTATCACATCGCCAAAATTGAAAAGATGATCCGCATGAAAATTCCTAAAGCGGATATGCCTGCTGAGGTAAAAGTGGAAGAAGCTGAATTTGAGGAGTCACAGGAGATACTAAAAGAGCTTGATACCCTCAGAAAGATTGATGACCCTAGCTTTCAGGGAGCGTTCCATGAAAAGAAGGAAAAGAACGCACCACGGGATGATTATAGAAGATGGAAAAAGAAGAGTGCCAAAAAGCCCAGAAGATAGATATAACCATAAAGGACGAAGAAAAATACAAAAGTCTACAAAGCATTAATTTTCTTCTTAGTGTTCTTGTGTAAATACTTTGTGGCCGTTGTGCTAAAAGTTTAGAGATGATCATTATTGAAGAAATTATTCATTGACATTTCTACGATCTATGGATTTTAAATTCTTATTAGTCTGCTCATACTTTATTTTTGTCGAAAATAAAATCACATTTTCTGTTTGCATCTTACTCATGATATTATTTTTTCAGATATTTATCGTTCCATAGCTGGTTAAAAGATCTTGGGGCGAGTGTAGGAGTTTTCCTGCGTCTTCCCCAAGACTCTTTGAATAAGATCTTCAGCAGGAAATTTTTAAGTCCGCTTCCTGCCAGATTCATCAGGCTTCTTTTCATCATCGCTTTTTTCCAGATTTTATATCCAAGTTTTTCAGATATTGTCGATAAGCCTTCTTTGACACTTTGGTTTCTATTCATCAGAAGCAGGTTGTGAAGATCAATTTTTACCGGACAAACGCTGGTACATGCTCCGCATAAGGAACTCGCGAAGCTGAGGTGCTTGAATTTTTCCATCCCATTAAAATGAGGAGTAATCACAGATCCTATAGGCCCACTGTATATGCTATTATAGGTATAGCCGCCTATGTTCTTAAAAACCGGACAAACATTCAGGCAGGCACCGCAGCGGATGCAGTTCAGTGCCTGACGTTTTTCAATATCAGCCAACAGATGGGTACGGCCATTATCTAAAAGGATCACATACATTTCTTCAGGTCCGTCAATTTCATCAGATTTCTTAGGCCCTGTGAATATGGTATTGTATGCAGTTACTTTTTGTCCTGTACCACTATGCGCCAGCATTGGCCAGAACAAATCAAGGTCTTCCATGGAAGGAATTATCTTTTCTATTCCGACAAGTGCGATATGCACTTTTGGAAAGGCGGTGGAAAGTCTGGCATTGCCTTCATTTTCTGTAACCGCGACACCGCCTATGTCGGCGATGAGAAAATTTCCTCCGGTGATGCCGATATCAGCTGTGGCATATTTTTCTCTTAAAATTTCTCTACAGATAAGCATAAGCTCCTGAGGATTTTCTGTATAGGGAATTTTAAGTTTTTCTACAAAAAGATCAGCAATATCCTTCACGGACATGTGCATCGCCGGAGTAACGATATGATACGGTTTTTGTCCGGCAAGCTGCACGATATATTCACCCAGGTCAGTTTCGAAAACCTGAATATTATTTTTGCCAAGGAAATCGTTCAGGTGAATTTCTTCAGTAGTCATTGACTTTGCTTTGACCGTAGTTTTGGCATGATGGCTTTCAAAAATTTTCAATAT
>DATMOV010000108.1:0-5330 GCA_035568055.1 Cytophagaceae bacterium | reverse complement strand
CATCAGCACAGATAATACTATTTCTTACAACGCGCTTCAGCTTGGCCCTGATGGAAGAATCTACATTGCAGATGGAGGCACCGGAGCCGGCTTCCTTGGAGTAATTAACAATCCATCATTCGACAGTTCTCAGGTAGCTTTTCAGGCAAAACCAATAAGTCTTGGTACCGGACAAAGCAATCTCGGATTACCGAATTTTGTAGCAAATTATTTTAGTTTCGGCAAATGGGGAATACTTGATGCTGATACATGCTCTGGCTCACTGACATTATTTCAAGGCTCGGCACCGGACTCTGTAAGAAGCTGGACCTGGAATTTCGGAGATGCTGCTTCAGGCGCTTCCAATACTGCCAGCGGACAAACGGTCAGTCATACTTTTTCAGGTCCGGGAACCTATACTGTAAGTTTGCATGCAATCTATCATTGCGGAGTAAAAGACACCACTAAACAGGTGACCATTATTCAAACTCCAATTGTAAATCTTGGACATGATACAACGCTCTGTACAGTAAGTTCGCTTCAACTGAATGCAGGAAACAATCCTACAGGTTCAGCATACAACTGGAACACGAATGCGCATACTCAAAAGATAACAGTCAACAGCAACGGAAAATATTATGTGGATGTGATTAATGGCGGCTGTCAGTCCAGCGATACGATCAATGTTGCTTTCATTAACGCCGGCAATTTAAATCTTGGAAATGATACTACGCTTTGTAACGGAGAAAGCCTTACACTGAATATCGGCCTTTTTACCGGCGCTGTCATTACCTGGGATAATGGCTCTCACAACTCGACACGTATAATCAGCACAGTTAACTCAAGCGCCAAATATTTTGTAGATATAACTTATGGGGCGACTTGTAAAATCAGTGACTCTGTAAATGTAAGTTTTGTTGCTCCTCCTACAGCTAACCTGGGCGGGCCGAACCTAAACCTTTGCCAGGGAAGCTCGAAGAAGATCGGGTCGCATAATAACGGTGCGACTTATATATGGAATACGCTGGCAACAACCGATTCAATTACGGTAAATACTGCCGGTAAATACTGGGTAGATATTTTCTTCGGAGGATGTAAAGCGACAGACTCCATTAACGTTATCATTACTCCAAAGCCAATTGTAAATTTAGGCCCTGATCAGACTTATTGTTCAGGCGCATCTGTAACCCTTGATGCACAGAATACAGGCTTCACATTTAAATGGTTTGACGCAAGTACAGGACAGACACATGTCGTCAACGCGACCGGTACATATTGGGTAGATGTAACCGATGGCCCGTGTACAGTGAGGGATTCTATAAACCTGACCTTTATTCCATCCCCTGTTGTAAACCTTGGAAGTAATACTACCCTTTGCCAGGGCGTCAGTAAAATTCTTAATGCTACGAATTCAACAGGGTTTAATTATTTATGGAATGACAATTCAAATGCTGCACAACTCACAGTAAGTTCAGCAGGAAAATATTTTGTAAAAGTTTTTCAGGGAAATTGCAGTACTTCAGATACCATCAACATCAGTTATGAATCACCTCCATCCATCAGCCTGCCTCCCGAAAAAATATTCTGCTCTGAAGATGTTCCTTCGATCACTTTATTTGCAGGTATTGCAAACTCCTATTTATGGATGCCAACCGGAGAAACTATAGACAGTATTCATGTAAGCAAAGAAGGAATTTATACTTTGCAGGCGAAGAGTGCCGTCGGTTGTATCAGCACAGCAAGTACCAATGTACTCGACATTTGTGAAGCGAAACTATTTGTACCAAATACTTTCACTCCAAACAATGATGGAAAAAATGATGAGTTTCAAATCTTCGGACTTAACATTACTCAATTTGAAATTCGAATATTTGACCGATGGGGTGAATTAATTTTTGTATCCAACGACATGAGTAAATCATGGGATGGAAAATCAAGGGGACAATTTGTTATAGATGGGGCTTATGCCTGGAAGATTGAATATTCAGGCCAAACCAGAAATGGAATTATTAGCAAAGTGAAATTAGGAGACGTGACGGTGCTGAAATAACTCAGCTTTCACTTACATTTTCACAATTTTAAACTCAACACGCCTATTCAACTTACGGGTTTCTTCTTTATCGTTGGAGGAGATCGGTTGTGTGCCACCGAAGCCGACTCCTTTAATCCTGCTGGCTGAAATATCCTTATTCACTACTAAATACTTTTTAACCTCATTTACCCGTTCCTCAGAAAGCTTTAAATTCTGTTTAGGGTCTCCCTGGTTGTCGGTATGACCCAGAATCTCAATCTCAATTTGGGGATTATCAACCATCATCTGAGCTATTTTATCCAGCTCGGGATAAGATTCTTTGAGCAGTTCATACCTGCTCTGCTGAAAAATAATATTGTGAAGCACTACCGCCTTCCCTATTTCCAGCTTACTCATCTTCAATATCCTGGTGATTATTTGTCCGGCCGACATGCCCGAATTGAAATTGTCAATAGTGGTAAGATATCCCTTCATCTTCGCTTCGATCTTCATGTCTTTATAGAGTGAAACTTTAGCCTGATAAAGGCCATCGATAGCTATACCACCCGATAGTTTTGTGCTTTCATCTGCAATCACAATATCAGCACTGAGCGGGCTTCCGGTTTCAGCATCCTGTATCCGGACTTGAAGATCCTGCTGCTCATTTTTTACATCATTGGAGCTACTGGTGGAACTAAGAGGAAACTTTGGCCTGATATTTTTTACCTGAGCATCAATGTCACAGACATTCGGTTTGCCGGAATTCTTTTTAAATTCCCAGAAACCAAACTGATTGTAATTTTCATTAAATCCCCAGATGCCATTAAGACGAGTTCCCTCTTTATTGATGGTAAGAATGGCCCAGCCTTTCAATCCGTCACCTTTTTGCGACCATTTAAAATTAAAATTTCTTCTGCTGATTGTGCCAGAGTAAAGTTCGCCTTCCTCCCATTTATAACACCCATAAATATAACCGTTCTCATTGCGGTTTATAGAAACCCATTCGAAATTGGTATCCCATAATCCTACAATATTGGCGGCATCGTAATTTTTTTCAGCAAAACTTCCAAACGCTTTAAATTCCTGAAGCTGGGTATATTGAGCATTTCCGTAATTCGATAGTATGCTAAGCTTAATCCAGCGTGCTTTGATGGGATTAATTTTAAATTCAGTCACTGCGTATTCTTTCAAAGTAAAAAACCCCAGGTTGGAAAATCCTTTATCAGGTCCTTCAGAAGAAACCTCTACCTGTACCTCATGAGTGCAAATACCTCTTAGTTCCTTTTGCCCCTGTGTATCAAAGTAGAGTCCGTCCAGAACGAAATCTTCAGCGAGCTCAAAAACAAACCGGTAAGGAAACCTGATATTTGCTGCGGAGCACCAGCCCAAAGTACCGGACTCATCAAGCAAAGCTTGTTTGGTCCAGGCATCTATTTTTGCCGTAAATTCATTGCTTGTATAAAATGATGGAGGAGCGACAAGAATTCTACAGCCATTTTTTAATGCCAGCGCATTGATATGGTCTCCCTGGGCTTTTGCAAAAAAAGAAATGAAAATGAACAATATATATAGCGGGCCTTTCATAAATTTTTAGTTGAACTTAGATATTCCGGATGAATCAAAATTAACAGATACCTTATAAAAAGAAAAAACCCTATTCTTGTGGAACAGGGCTAAAAACCTTGCAGTTTTTATTCAACCAGCTATGGAAGACCCAAATTTATACAAATTATTGACCTTTTAAAAATATTTTTAAAAATGTTCCTTCGACATTCTTCCGTTCCGGAATAACCATATCATCCTTTGCACATGGGAAAAATTTTACTTTTGATCTGTTGCAAAGTCTAAAGCATTGTCTTTCACAGCTAGTGGCAACTAATCATACTCTTTTTACAAGATCAATAGCCATATTCTATTTATCAGGAAAAATTAATATTTAAATCAGGCATCATTCTATTTGAGAATAGAGAAAATAAAATACAATCTTTTATTAATTGATGATCAATGATTTGACAAAAGAAAGTATCTTGTGTCATTAAAAGGCAAGGAAATCAGAAATATTTTAAAAAAAGGAAAGGGTTATTAAACTTTGAAAGAAATCTTACCAATTATTTTCTTGCAAGGCCTAATTCTTCGCAGGGACTTCAAAGCTGGCATGAAATGACATTTCCATTTTATCATCAAGCTTGACAAACATTAAAGAAGGCCGTTCTACTTTGAACGCATCGATGCTAAGCGGGAAATTTCCATCCACTTCAATTGTATTATCTTTTCTTATCATATTGGCCTTGAAGAATATTTCTTTCGACACGCCATGAAAAGTAAGTATACCGGTAATATTCAATGTATTTCCCGAAACAATAATGTTCGTACTTTTAAATGTCACTTTAGGATATTTTAACGCTTCCACCACTTCCATCGCGTGGGAATCCAGGTTTCCATTTCCGCTGTCAAATGTGGTGACATCCGCTACGGCAGTAACAGAATTGATCTGGCTTTTTACCGGATCATAATCAATCATATATTTTATTGCTTTGCTCGTAGCGGCAACATTGTGAAATTTATGGTGCAGCTTATAAGTGATAGAGCTTTCCTTTGTTATCGCCGGGACATTTACCGCGTCCAGGTTAAATGGTAAAAAAGAAACTACAATGGCAAATGCAATGATCAGGATTTTTTTTAAGCCTTTCATACTTCTAATTAAAATTTAAGCACGATAATCGCCGAAGCGTATAATGCAGTTGTTATATAAGCAGATACCTGATGAAACTGTCCTTGTTGGCCATAACTATGACCGGCAAGGTGCGGTGCCAGGATCGGGGTGAGTATCATGCCGGTGAAATGCAAATACGCCAGCAATTTATGGGTTTTAATATTATTCCAGTTTTTCCTGATTATAAGCGGCGGAGGTGCTAATAAAGCTGCTGCTGCAGTAAGGAAATAAGTGCCAATCGTCACTCCCACTACCTTTTTATGGATCCCGGCAAAATGATGTGAGCCATTCAATGCTTTCTGCCCCGAATAATCTGTCAATACCATCGCCCCAAGTGTCGTCAGACCCAGTATCTGATGTGCAGTCAACATTTTCCTTCTGAGCTTAAGTTCCTTTTCACGGTTTTGGATATTTAACGGGTATATACCTGTTATTCTCATGAATCCCCGTTCTCCCCATAATACACTTTTTAACGGGCTTAGATTTTCAGGTAATAATTTTACAGGAATGCTATCAGAAATTATTGAAACGGAATCACTTTGAGCAAAAGAAATGGAAGTAAAGAGAATAAACAAATGGCAGAAAGATACTTTTCTCATATCCATAAAACTGAAAAATGAAAAATAT
>DATMOV010000107.1:0-3615 GCA_035568055.1 Cytophagaceae bacterium | reverse complement strand
ACCATATTTAGGCCAGCGCCCTGTGCCCCAGTTTTCAATGCCAAGTATGGCAATCTTTTCCCCATTTCTCTCCAGAATACGATTTTCATTCATGAGAATATCCCAGCCCATCACTTTATGGGCTTTGATCACATCATTAATATTAGCCTGGCGGGCTGCGGCACTAGGCCACTTCACATATTCGCCATAATCATGATTTCCCATGACAGAATAAACACCAAGCGGAGCTTTCACTTTGCTGAAGACATCAATATATTCATTGACCTCGCTGGCGATATTATTCACCAGATCTCCAGTGAAAAAAATCATATCTGGTTTTTCCCTCAACAGCATTTCAACGCCGCCTTTTACAGCGGTCTTGTTATAGAAGCTGCCCGAATGAATATCGGAGATCTGGCCGATGGTGAGTCCATCAAATGAAGCGGGCAGATTTTTAAGATTTATCTTAACCCTTCTCACCCTGTAATCATAAGCCCCTGCGATGATTCCATAACCCATGGAAATAAAAGGCACCGCTGCTACAAGGAACCCGGTCTTGACAAGAAATTCAGAGCGGCTTATAGGTTTTCCTTCACTCGCTACAGGCTCCCTGCCGAAAATTGCGCTCACCTTTTCAACGATCCATTCTATAAGTCTTTTGATATCATCAATAAGTAGAAACAGGGCGACAAAAATTTTAGAGAAATAATTGACCAGGATGAAGGATAATATAAAAGTTCTCCACAACGTGCTCCATTTATCAGGATTTCCAAGATGGAACATCATATATCCTGTAAGGGAAAATACTGTCACCGACCAGTATAATCCATGAATAATTTTCCTTGCCGTTGGCAAGAAGCCATGCGTAAGAATCTTCACACCCTGAAATACATAAAGATCCAGCAGAATGAATATTAAAACAGAGATGATAATAAAAGTAAGATTTCCGCGCATGGTAAATACAAAACTGTCCCGCAAGCGGGACAGTTTTATTAAAGTTATGTTTTAATTATTTGACTAAGTTGTCCACTTGGGCAGGCCAATTTATTAAATGACCTGGCATGACACCTCTCTTATAATTCATCCTGTTAAGTCTTTTTCTGAGTCTTAACTTAATGATATGTCCTCTATAATACATTGCCGGAACAAGAAGCAATGTCAGGAAAGTCGCGAAGCTTAATCCGAAGATAATCGTCCAGGATAAAGGCCCCCAGAAAGCTACGTTATCACCGCCAAAATGTATATGAGGTTCCAGATGCGTAAAGAGGCCTACAAAATCAATATTGAAACCGACTGCCATTGGAATCAATCCAAGTATGGCAGAAGCCGCTGTCAGAATTACAGGAGTAAGCCTGATTTTACCAGCTTCAATAAGGGCACGCTTGAGCTTATATCCACGTCCTCGTAACTCATCTGTAAATTCCACCAGCAAAATTCCATTCTTAACAACGATACCTGCTAGCCCCACTATACCAATCCCGGTCATAAGGATTACAAATTCCATTCTGAAAAGTGTATATCCCAGCAATACTCCAATAATGCTAAGGCCAATTTCTGTAATGATCACAAACGATCTGCCTAAAGAATTAAATTGAGTTACCAAAATCATAAATATCATGATGGCAGAAACGGCAAGGGAAAACAATAGATAATTTCCGGTTTCTTTTTGATCTTCCTGTTCGCCACCGATCCTGATTTCATATCCTTCTTTAATTTTAAATCCTGGGATTGCGTCTTTGATTTTGGCTACAATTTCATTGGCAGTATATCCTGTAAGCACGTTGGAGGAAATTGTAACCACTCTTTGCTGATTCTTTCTTTTTATACCTCCATAAGTATTATTATATTTTGCGCTCGCTACAGATGAAAGCGGGATCTGGCGAATTGCTCCTCCCATAGCCATATCACGAAAAGTGATTTTTGTATTCAACAGCTCATCAATATTATTTCGTTGACCTATATCATAACGAAGCATGATTTTATATTGATCTTCTCCTTCTCTGTATTTTGAAACTTCTCTTCCGAAAATAGCGGATCTTATTTCATAAGCGATTGTCTGAGTTGACAATCCTTCGCGATTTGCGCGCTCCCTGTCAATAGTCACTTCAATTTCAGGTTTTTTATCCTCCAGATCTGATTTCAATTCTTCGATACCTTTGATCTGAAGAGAATCTATATAGCGGATAAAATTATTTGAGGTTGCAACAAGCCTTGGAAATTCTTCTCCGTAAATTTCAATGCTGATTGGCTTACCTGTTGGAGGTCCGTTTTTTTCCTGGTCAACTGTTACCTGAACTCCCGGCATGCCTTTAACTTCACTCCGGATTTTATCAAGATATTCCCTGGTAGAAACTCCTCCTCTTTTTGCATATTCCACGAAGGCTACGGTCACCTTTCCTTTATGAGGTTGCGGTCCTTGATTTCCTTCTGAAGGATCGCTCGTGCCGATTGTCACATTCGCTATCACAGATTCTACAACAGGATTGTGTTCCCCCACAATCTTGAAAACTTTATTCTCTACGATTCTCGTCACAGAATCTGTTACCACCTGATCAGTTCCGATGGGCATTGCTACGTATACATAAACAAAGTTTGGATCTCCTTTAGGGAAGAAAACAACTTTAGGTTTGCTCGCTATAAAAAGGAAAATGGAAACAAAGAAAAGAGCAATGGTTCCCCATATCAGTTTGCCGGAATTGTTGATCGCTCCTCTGATCATTCGCTCATAACCATTCATGAATCTAGGCCATATCTTTGTCTGAAAACTCAGAATAACTTTGGTGAAGAAGAATTTATTAATCCAAAGCATGGCCATCATGAATATGGCGAAATTACCTAGTCCAATATTACTTGCTATATAAAATATAAATGCAAGGACTACAAAAATTACACTGGCAATAAGCAAGCCTCTGTTATTTCTGACAAATCCTTTTTCAGGATGGTCTCCTTCGTGCTTCTTCATAAAAGAAACCGCGAATACAGGATTAATAATGAATGCTACCACTAATGATGCAACCAAAGTTATGATAAGCGTTAGGGGCAGATAAAACATGAATTTACCCATAATGCCTGGCAAGAATAACAAAGGAATAAATGGAGCAAGGGTAGTTAATGTTCCTGAAAGTACAGGTACGAAAATTTCTCCGGCAGCCTTCTTGGCCGCATCGCTTATTGAGATATGCTCATCATGATAAATACGGTGTGTATTTTCTATGACGACAATCGCATCATCCACAACTATACCTAATGCAAAAAGGAATCCAAACAGCACGATCATATTCATTGTATAATGAGTGATGTCCAGCACCATAAATGCAATCAGCATGGAAAGAGGAACAGACAATGCGACGAATAGCGCGTTGGTGGTACCCATGAAGAACATCAATACCAGTGTAACCAGGATAAAACCAATGACAATAGAATTAATAAGGTCGGCCAGGGTAACTCTTGTTTTAGAAGACTGGTCTCCGGTAATAGCGACAGTTACACCTTTAGGATATTTTGTATTCTGAAGTTCCGCCATAATCGCCCTTACTTTATCAGAGGCTTCAATAAGATTTTCGCCCGCTTTTTTTACAATGTTCAGGGTGATAACATTGTTATGGTTCAATCTTGCATAACTTTGCTTTTCTTCAA
>DATMOV010000106.1:0-17439 GCA_035568055.1 Cytophagaceae bacterium | reverse complement strand
TATGATCAAAGAAAATAAAATCCTGGTGCATGGCGGAGGGAAGGAGGCGACTGAAATTTCCAAAAGGCTAGGTATCGAAGCGAAGATGGTTGATGGTAGAAGAATTACAGATGCAGAAACGTTAAGGATCGTGACAATGGTTTATGGTGGACTTATCAATAAAAGAATTGTAGCCCTGTTCAATTCTTTCGGTAATCAAGCAATCGGGTTAACAGGAGCAGACGCAGATATAATTCAGGCAAAAAGACGCCCTCTGAAGAACGGGATTGATTTTGGATTTGTTGGCGATGTGGAAAAAGTGAATCAAAAGGTAATCGGCGATTTTCTTGCTATGGGATTAACCCCGGTAATAGCTCCTCTTACGCACGATGGAAATGGGTATATGCTGAATACAAATGCTGATACCATGGCATCTGCCATAGCTGTAGCCATGTCAGGATCTTTCGCTGTAAGTCTTTTATATTGCTTCGAGCTTAAAGGCGTGCTCGAAGATTTTGGTAATAAGGAATCTGTGATAGGAGAAATCAATATGGAGAAATATCACGATCTGAAAGAAAAAGGAATCATTGACAAAGGCATGATCCCGAAAATGGATAATTCATTCGACGCTATTAAATCAGGTGTGGGGTCAGTAACCATCTGCCATGCAGATGACCTGATCAATATTGTTAATAACAAAGAAAAAAGAGGAACCAGGCTTTCGTTGAGCTAAAAGCGGAAAGCTAAAAGAAAATAAAACTTATTAATTAAAATTAACCTAAAATGCTTAAAGCTTTAAGCTTTCCACTTTTATGGATACCAACAAATTAAAAAAAGACGCGCTGCAACTTCTGAAAGGACTTATCCGCATTGAATCCCTCAGTAAACAGGAAGACCAAACCGCTGAACTTATCAATAACTTTTTTAAAGAACGTGGAATACCTACACATAGAATGAAAAATAATGTATGGGCGTTCAACAAGCACTACGACAGGAATAAACCTACTATTCTTCTCAATTCCCATCATGATACTGTGAAGCCAAATCCAGGCTATACCAATAATCCTTTTGATCCATTTGAAAAAGATGGTAAACTATTCGGATTGGGAAGCAATGATGCGGGAGGATGCCTTGTATCATTGATCGCCACATTTTTATTCTTCTATGACCAAGAAGATATGAAATACAATTTTGTTGTGGCAGCGACAGCAGAAGAAGAAATTTCCGGCTTTGACGGATTGGAACTCGTATATCCGGAATTGGGTCCGATTGATTTTGCCATTGTAGGCGAACCAACCCTCATGGATATTGCTGTAGCGGAAAAAGGTTTAATGGTACTTGATTGTGTGGCCAAAGGGAAAGCAGGACATGCTGCCAGGGAAGAAGGCGTGAATGCAATTTATATAGCTATAAAAGATATTGAATGGATCAAGAATTATAGGTTTGAGCAAGTTTCTCCCCACCTGGGTGAAATGAAAATGTCGGTGACCATCATCAATGCAGGGTATCAGCATAATGTTGTTCCTGAGAATTGTACATTCACTATTGATGTAAGGATCACAGAAATGTATAAAAATGAAGAAGTCCTTAAGATCATTGATGATAACCTGGAATCGGAGGTAAACCCACGTTCAGTAAGGTTAAGGCCTTCTTTTATTGATCCTGAGCATAGTCTTGTTAAAGCCGCTGTAAAATATGGGGCAAAGACTTATGGTTCTCCCACCACTTCAGATCAGGCCTTAATCCCTGTCCCTTCTGTAAAAATGGGGCCGGGTAATTCCAGCCGTTCACATTCAGCTAATGAATTCATCTATGTGATCGAGATTGAGGAAGGGATTGAGAGGTATATTAAAATTTTGAGTGAACTTACTATTTAGGTAATTTGTCTGAACCAGGATTTATTGGATTAAAGGATTAACTTGATTTTACCAAGCTATGGAAACACTGCTGCTCACATACAGTCAATGAATTTGATTAAATTATTATAACCAGCTATGATACAAGAAGAATTAACACATAAAGTTATTGGATGTGCTATGAAAGTACATTCAGCTTTGGGAAATGGATTTCAGGAATTAATTTATCAAAGATGTTTAGCAATTGAATTTAATAAACAAAATGTAAAATTTACAAGGGAACTTGAAATGTCTATTTATTATGACAATATTGAAGTAGGGACAAGAAGGGTGGATTTTTTTGTGGATAATTCCATAATGCTTGAGTTGAAAGCTTTGATCAAACTTGAGGATGTACATTTGGCTCAGGCGATAAACTATCTGGAAGCATATAATATTGAAATAGGATTATTAATTAATTTTGGCTCGAAAAGCCTTGAATTCAAAAGACTTTACAATAAAAAGTACAAACTAAATCAAAATCAGGAGAATCCTTTAATCCAATAAATCCTGGTTCAGACAAAAGGCATGACAATGAAACTGTGGCAAAAAGACACCGATACTGACAAGCAAATAGAAGAATTCACTGTTGGTAAAGACCGTGAACTCGATCTTTTGCTGGCTGAATTTGATGTGCTGGGTTCGCTGGCCCATACGCAAATGCTCGAAAGTATTGGTTTGCTTAAAAAAGATGAGTTAAGTATTCTTCATAAAGAACTCAAGGATATTTATAAAGAAATATCCCAGGGTAAATTTATAATTGAAGATGGAGTAGAGGATGTGCATTCTCAGGTTGAGCTCATGCTTACCAAAAGACTTGGTGATGTTGGAAAAAAAATCCATAGTGGAAGATCCAGAAATGATCAGGTATTATTGGACTTAAAACTTTTCACCCGCAGCGCTATTCAGGGCACTGTAATTAATGTAAAATCTTTGTTTGATCTGCTGCTTGTGCAAAGCGAAAAATACAAAGATTATTTGCTTCCCGGCTATACACATTTGCAGATTGCTATGCCGTCATCCTTCGGACTATGGTTTGGTGCTTATGCGGAAAGCCTCTCGGATGACATGCAGATGATGCTTGCGGCATATAAGATCGCGAATAAAAATCCTCTTGGTTCTGCTGCCGGCTATGGCTCATCATTCCCGCTGAACAGAACAATGACTACTGAATTGCTTGGCTTCGATGCGATGAACTACAATGTGGTTTATGCGCAGATGGGCAGAGGAAAAACAGAAAAGAATGTAAGTGCGGCATTGGCATCAGTTGCTTCTACGATCGCGAAAATGTCTATGGACGTATGCCTTTATATGAATCAAAATTTCGGCTTCATCAGTTTTCCTGACGAGCTCACCACCGGTTCCAGCATTATGCCGCATAAGAAAAATCCTGATGTCTTTGAGCTGATAAGAGCGAAATGCAATAAGATCCAATCGTTGCCGAATGAAATTTCTCTGATGACCAATAACCTGCCATCAGGCTATCACAGAGATCTGCAGATTATCAAAGAAAATTTTCTGCCGGCTTTTGAAGAGCTGAATTCCTGCATTAACATTATGCACTTTGCGCTGCAGCAGATTAAAGTTAAGGATGGAATCCTGGAAGATGATAAATACAAATATCTTTTTAGCGTGGAAGTTGTAAATCAAATGGTATTGGATGGCGTGCCTTTCCGGGAAGCATATCAGAAAGTTGGCAAGCTGATAGAAAGCAATGAATTCACAACTACAGGAAAAGTAAACCATACTCACGAAGGCAGCATTGGCAATCTTCAGAATGAGTCTATCAAAAAAGAAATGGAGAAGGTACTGAAAGAATTTTCTTTTGAGAAGTTTGAGAGGGCTTTTGAAAGGTTGTTGAAATAACAGAAATCAAATAACACAAAAGTCAAAAAAATGCCGGAGCGATCCGGCATTTTTCATTATCAATTTTTCATTTTGAATTATTTCTTATTCTTATCCTTTTCATTCACTTCCTCATAATCCACATCGGTTACACCACCATCGGCTCCGGTTTTGTTCCCGCCGGCGTTTGGATCGGTACCATCACCACCTTGCGGGCCAGCCTGCTGAGTAGCATTGTACATTTCCTGTGAAGCATTTTGCCATGCAGCATTCAAGGCTGTCATAGCGCTATCTATGCCGGTGACATCTTTCGCTTCATGTGCTTTCTTCAGATCAGCAAGAGCGGTTTCAATAGGGCCTTTATTGCCTTCAGAAATCTTATCTCCATATTCTTTAAGCTGCTTTTCAGTCTGGAATATCAGAGAGTCTGCTGCATTGACCTTGTCGATCTTTTCTTTTTCAGCTTTATCACTGTTTTCATTGGCCTTGGCTTCCGCTTTCATCTTTTCAATGTCAGCGTCTGTTAAACCGGACGAAGCTTCAATCCTGATCTTCTGTTCTTTTCCTGTTCCTTTATCTTTTGCCGAAACATGAAGTATACCATTGGCATCAATATCGAAAGTTACTTCGACCTGAGGCACTCCTCTCGGAGCTGGTGGAATTCCGTCCAGGTGGAACCTGCCGATAGTTCTGTTATCCTTGGCCAACGCTCTTTCGCCCTGAAGCACGTGAATTTCAACCGAAGGCTGGCTATCAGAAGCCGTTGAGAATGTTTCTGACTTTTTGGTTGGTATCGTTGTATTTGACTCAATGAGTTTAGTAAATACGCCACCCATCGTCTCAATACCAAGAGAAAGCGGAGTAACATCAAGCAGCAATACATCTTTTACCTCACCTGTAAGCACACCACCTTGTATGGCCGCGCCTATGGCAACCACTTCATCAGGGTTGACACCTTTGGATGGTTTTTTATTAAAGAATTTTTCTACCTCATCCTGAATTCTTGGAATTCTGGTGGAACCTCCCACAAGGATCACTTCATCAATTTTATCAATTGTCAGACCTGCATCTTTCAAAGCCTGTTTGCAAGGTTCGAGTGTTCTCTTAATCAGGCTATCTGCCAGCTGCTCAAATTTTGCTCTGGTCAATTGTTTCACCAGGTGCTTTGGAACTCCATCCACAGGCATAATATATGGAAGGTTTATTTCAGTGCTTGGTGAACTGGATAGCTCAATCTTCGCTTTTTCAGCAGCTTCTTTCAATCTCTGAAGAGCCATTGGATCTTTTCTCAGATCAATATTGCCATGATCTTTTTTGAATTCTTCAGCAAGCCATTCAATAATGACTGAATCGAAGTCATCGCCGCCCAGGTGAGTATCTCCATTGGTTGATTTTACTTCAAAAACTCCATCGCCAAGCTCAAGGATGGAAATATCGAAAGTACCGCCTCCAAGGTCGAATACTGCGATGGTCATATCCTTATGCTTTTTGTCCAGGCCATAAGCCAGCGCCGCAGCGGTAGGCTCATTGATGATACGTTTCACATCAAGCCCGGCTATTTGTCCGGCTTCTTTGGTGGCTTGTCTTTCGGCATCGTTAAAATATGCCGGAACGGTAATAACTGCTTCTTTAACTTCATGTCCCAGATAATCTTCCGCGGTAGACTTCATTTTTTGAAGAATCATTGCCGAAAGTTCCTGGGGTGTGTAAGCTCTGTCACCTATCTTTACTCTTACTGTATCATTATTTCCTTTTTCAATCGTATAAGAAACATGTTCCATCATTAGCTTGTCGGAAAATTTCTTTCCCATGAATCGCTTGATTGACGAAACTGTATTTTTCGGATTGGTTATAGCCTGACGTTTTGCAGGATCGCCCACTTTCCTTTCTCCGTTATCCAGGAAAGCCACAATAGAAGGCGTAGTTCTTCGGCCTTCGCTATTGGGGATCACCACAGGTTCATTACCTTCCATCACTGCTACGCAGGAGTTGGTGGTTCCTAAGTCTATTCCAATAATTTTTCCCATAATAGAAATCGTATTTTAAATTTTAATTAATTGTCCTAATTTGGTAACTCTATAACAATGGATATGCCAATAGGTTTCAATTCTTTATTTGTGACATATTGTCAGAAATTACATGGAGGATGATGATTTTTCGGCGGAATTTAATTCAATAAAGTCAATTTGGAGGTCATGAACCTTTTGATTTCCTTGTTTTTTCAAACTTACTTTAAGATTATTTACCGTTGAATTCCATATTATTTCATTTTCAGTCTCAGTTACCGGCTTTCCGTACTTCGAATCAAAATAATTCCGGAAATCCATGAAAATTTCTTTCTGGGAATCAAGGCCTTCTGGATAAATATCCACCTGGATTCTGTTTACTTTTTTCCCTTTGCCCAAATAGTAAATTACTTCAGCAGTTTCCGGAAAATTATAGTTAATAAGATAATCCAGTGTGTCACCTTCATTATTATCCGCTTTTTTGAGTGTGTCCTCCTGTGATATCACTTCTTCTCTGCTCATTCCAAAGCTTACTCCTCTGAAAAATCCATCTTCATTTTTAATAAGGTTCCTGAATTTGCGGGTATATCGGTCATTGGTAATGCTGCTATCTGCAGAAAGGGAATCGTTTGCAATATGTTCATTGCTTCCTCCTTCATGACAGGCGGTGCAAAAGACTAAAAAAAGAAGATAAAAAAATGCGCAATTCTTCATAAGAATAGAATATACAATGTGTTAATTGAATATAACCGAAAAGAAATTATAATGTTATCGGATAAAAAAAGTGTGTCTTAATTAAAAAAACGAAGACCTGATTATTCAGGTCTTCGTTTTTTTAATACTTGACTTATAAATCGAGCAAATCTATAAGAATGAATATCAGTCCGACTACAATCAGAATCGATCCTACAATAGCGAATAGATAGCTGATAGGGGACAGAACGGCAACCAGAAGACCAATAATTATCAGAATAATTCCGGTTTTCATATTCTGGCTTAGGTTTAATTTATTGTTCTCCTGAGTCTTGCTGATTTGTTCGGGATTAGCTTTCTTATATTCTTTTATTGCTTTTTTTACACTGTTAATAGACTTTAATCCTTTTATGGGATTTGCTTTACCTGACAATTCCTTTTTAACGGAAGAATGTGAAGGACGGACCGTCTCACTCACTTTACTTGTTTGGATAACTGCTTCTTTTGTTTTCTCAATAGAGCCTGCAGCAAGACCCGGTGAAGAATAATTTTGTTCTAATTCTGCTGAAAGTTTTATTAGCCTTTCCTGTTGGAAAGCTGAGTCGGATACATTATTTCTTGAGCAAGAAGAAAAAAAGATAATTGCGACAAAAAGTAATCCTGGTAGTTTAAAAATATTTTTCATAATAGTGCTGTTTAATTTTAAAATTTAAAAAAAGGTTTAGATGATTAAAATTAACAACAAATATTCAACTATTGTTTTATTTACTTGTTTTTTTGAAACTCAATGCGTGAAATGGGGAGAATGAACAGGCAAGCCTTTGATTTTGAAAATATTAATCCGGAATCCAATATAGCAGTTAAAGGAGTAGGTATTAATTTGATAAAGTTTTATCAGGGTTATTCTGATTGAAGAAAATTCTATTTGTATCCACTTGCCTGACCAGATTCGTAAAGCTTATGTATTCAAGAAAAGGACGAAAAATAAATTGAGTCTGGTTTGTAAAGAACCAGAAAAATAAAACTCCGATTCTCATGTTTGTCCGGTCATATTAAAAAAAACAGGAAAAACTTATCAACGAGTTAATGATTACTTTTTAATGGCAAGTTGTCCGCAGGCGGCATCTATGTCTTTTCCCCTGCTTCTTCTCACATTCACTACAACACCTTTGTCTTCCAGGAAATTTCTAAACTTAACAAGGGTATTTTCTTTGGTATTTATAAAATCCGCCTCTGATATAGGATTATATTCTATGATATTAATTTTGGATGGCACATGCCTGCTGAATTCATACAATTCCCTTGCGTCTTCCAGGGAATCATTGAAATTGTAAAATAAAATATATTCGTAGGTTAATCTGGTTCCGGTTTTCATATAAAAATATTTCAGCGCTTCTATCAATGCTTCCAGGGTATTGGTTTCATTGATGGGCATGATCTGATTTCTTTTCTCATCGTTTGCTGCATGCAATGACAAGGCAAGGTTAAATTTCACTTCATCATCTCCCAGTTTTTTAATCATCTTGGCAATGCCGGCAGTGGAAACAGTGATTCTTTTTGACGCCATATTCAAACCGTCAGGAGAAGTGATATATTCAATCGATTTGAGCACATTGGCATAATTAAGAAGAGGCTCACCCATTCCCATAAAGACGATGTTCGTCAATGGCTGATTAAAGTTTCCGGCGGCCTGATTTCTGATATGCACTACCTGATCATAGATTTCCGCAGGATCAAGATTTCTTTTTCTTTCCATATATCCTGTTGCACAAAACTTACAGGTAAGTGAGCAACCTACCTGCGATGATACACAAGCAGTCATCCTGTCATCGGCAGGGATCAGAACTCCTTCGATGATGTTATTATCAAAAAGGCGGAATGCTGATTTAACAGTTCCATCCGCGCTTTCCTGTTTCTGGTCAATTTGAATCGCGTTGATTGAGAAATTTTCAGACAGAAAATTTCTCAATGCCACAGAAAGATTGCTCATCTGCTCAAATGAAATCGCGGATTTCTTCCATAGCCATTCATAAACCTGCTTTGCTCTAAAACCCTGCTCGCCACCTTTTACCAGGAATTCCTTTATTTCATCAAGGCTTAGTTTTCGAATATCTTTCTTTACTGTTGAGTTCATCATGCAATTTACAAACCTTTCTCTTAATACTGTATAACAAGGAGGTGTTACTGCTAACAAAGAAAAATTTTTAGTAATTCCATTAAACTCAATCACCGTCACAGGTATGTATTCATATCCTCCCGTTTAGGGATATGAAATCCTATTTGTATTTTCTAAGCTTGTAATTTTTATGCCTCATTCTTTTATGAAGAAGATTAATGTGGTGCTTGCTGAGGGTATTATGTTTAGCAACATTCTCTTCATATTCATTTACCAGATTATATTGGTTCTGCAGTTTGGAATTATCTCCCGGCAATTCCAATGAATTGTTAAGCATAATTTTAGCTTCTCCAATTTTTTTCCGGGCAGATGGCAGATTATCATTTTCCACATCAATGATCGCGGCGTCCAATAGAGTATTAGAACCGAAATAAGCTATTTTTTTCAGGACTTCCACATTGTATGTTTGCTTACAATCCTCTTTATTGAACGAGGGCATAAGGGTAACTTCTTTGCTTTTCTCAATATGTTGTAAGTTGTCTGTATTATCATACGACAAACGGGCATCTAATTTTATCTTGTCAGGCAAAGGAGCTACGACAGTGAATTTTAAAAGTATGCCATTAATCTCATTAGGATGAACTTCTTTAAGATCAATATTTATCTGATTACCATTAGCTGTATAAGGAAAGCCATATACTTTGCCAAGCTTTAAATATTGAGCAGGGAAATTTATTTTTAAAGAAGCATTTCGTGCAACCAGAGTGAGCAGCAATTTAATTTCCTGCTCGAAATCTCTTAATGCTTCTGGGGCCGTTTCAATAAAATAGTAATTTCCACCACCTGATTCTGCCATATCATGCATCAGCGTTTCATTAAATTCATGGCCTAGACCAAATGTAGAAAGTGAAATATTTTGTTTTTGGCTGTGGTCTTTTACGATCAGATCAAGTAAATAATCTTCCGTAATTCCTTCATTCGCTTTGCCGTCTGATAAAAGTAAAACTCTGTTAATCCTGTCTTTTGAATAAGTGAGATTGACTTCCGCATAACCTTTTTCCAATCCGCCGCTAATATTTGTTGTTCCGCCGGGAAAAATCCTATGAATTTTTTTCTTGAGATGCTCCTTATCAGTAACAGGTTCCGAGCCATGAAGCACCATAGCTATGTGATCATAAGCGACAATAGAAACAATATCATTTGGGTTAAGGTGATCAATCAAATAATTTACCGCGATTTTGGCATTGTGCATGCGTTCTTCCTGCTCCATTGACCCGCTACGGTCAAGTACCAGAGAAATATTCAAAGGAAGTCTCTTGCTTGCGCCGCTTCCGTTTAATTCTATATAGAAGTAAACTTCATTTTTATCCGGACAAAGATAAATATTGTCAAGAGAAGCTGTCATGCTGATGGCCGTGTCTTCCTGTATTTGCGCCAATGTTGGGAGCGAGATCAATAAACTTAAATTAAAAATTAACAACCTTTTTATATTGATAAAGTTCATGGTAATAGGAATCTGGTAAAGATTAAATATACCTTAATTCGTTAATATCATCATGCAAACGAGGAACGAATCCGAAATTGATTTTCGTCTTTCTTTAGGATTGAAATTAGAATGGGATTAGAATATTCAATAGCCATAGAATTTATTTTTTATTTCAGCAAGGCTTATATATTTTGCTAAATATTTTCTAATTAAGAAAAAATGCAAAGTGTGACAAACTACATAATTTAACTTATCATGAAAGAATGGGAATTAAAAGAGTTTGATGTTTTATCAATTCAAAGAAAAGCATCTTTAATGACAGCTGAGGCACTGAAGATCGAAGCACCGGAATTGCTGGATAATTTGGAATTGGGTTCAATAATCAAAGCAAAGGATGAGAATATTTACAAAGCCTTATTTGATTTTTCCAATTCATATTGGAATCTTCTTTTCTACTGTAAAGGAATTTCATCTCATGGGAGAGTGAATGAGTTAAGACCTATTGATAAAGAAAAATTGGAGAAACACATCAGTGAAAAAAATGAGGCGAAACAATTATTTCTAAATGAACTAAAAAGAATAGTAAAAAAATAGAAACGTTTAGAGGTACTGGCTGTAAAAAGTCATTGAATGCCCAAACATTTCGCGTTACATTTCGTTTAGTAAATAAAAAACTCATTTTTTATGAATTTCGATGAAGTTTCCTCCAATCTGAATAATAAAAATGTAGTTGCCATCTTAGATGAGCAAAGTGATTCCTTTAAAAAATTCGGACCAAAACTGATTGGTAAGTTGGTAGGAAGGTCTAAAGAAACTGGAAATAATATTTCAAAGGGCGTTATTTCATTAACGATCCTTGCCCATGATTATCTTACCTACCAAATCCCTTGTGTAGAGATAAAAGCAATATCAGAGCTATTTTTATAATACATTCTTAATTACATCTAGACAAACCCAATTGTTGCCCGGCTCTTCAAAACAATTATATCTCTTCGTTTTTATTTAATGGAAATCCAATTAACCCTTCTTCAGCTTCGCTTATTATCATTAATAATAATTAAGTTTTATTTAATCACATGAACCCTCCCCATGTTGATTTTTAAAAATACAGTTTCTCCTTCAACGATATTTCTCTTTCGGGTATTTATTCTCAGCAGCAAGCCATTCGTTTCAATCTCCAGTTCGTAAGAATCTCCCAGATAAGAAATATGTTTTACTTTTCCCTTGCTTACACTTTTTTCTTCTTTGCAGATCTGAATATGCTCCGGGCGGATACAGATCCTGGTTTTGTTATTTGTGTTTTTAAATTTGGGATTTTCTGACAGTGGCTTGAATGATTTTAAAAAATCTATAGCGCTGATGATGTTTACATTGCCGAAAAGATATGCCACATATTCATCATCAGGTTTCTCATAGATATTTTTCGGGGTATCAAACTGAACTACTTTTCCATCGCGAAGCACCAGGATCCTATCTGATAAAGAAAGCGCGTCTTTCATTTCATGGGTTACAAAGATGATGGAATTTCCTTGTTTTCTGATAGTTCTTACCACTCCTCTCCTGATCTCGTCTTTCAGCATCACATCAAGATTACTGAAAGGTTCGTCCATCAATAGGAGCAAAGGGTTATCGGCCAAAGCGCGCGCAAGCGCTACCCGCTGCTGCTGCCCGCCTGAGAGGGCGCGTGGGTATTTATCTTCAAAGCCATTTAGCCGGCAGAGCTTTAAAAGTTCCGCTAATTTATCGTCCTGCACTTTCTGTTGAAAATATCTCAGGTTCTGAAGAATATTTTCTTTCACTGTATGATGAGGAAGTAAATTAAATTCCTGAAACAGCATTTTAATCTGCTCATGGCCGGGCACAAGATTGAAGGATGGCCCGGTGATTTTATTCCCATTAAATAATATTTCACCACGGTCTGTATCTTCTATGCCATTGATCAATTTCAGCAGTGTGGTTTTGCCCGAACCATTTTCGCCAACGATGGCGATGACCTCACCTTTATGGATCTCTGCGCTCACTCCATCAATAGCATGGAAACTGGTGGATGGATATTTTCTGGAGACATCTGATATATTTAAAAAGCTCATAGGATAGATATAAAAATATGAATTTAAGAAAAAGATTCCTTTTCATGATTTTTACATTGGGTGATTGTGAATTTGTTGGAAATGACTAAACAATTTGCGACCAATCTTATTTGCTGACGGGGAGCATTCGATTTTTGATGCCATTATTTTTTATATTGGGACATAATCGCAAACAGAAATGCATATTGAACCCTTACTGCTTAGCTTATCTTTGCTGATCCTGATCAGTATATTGATCGCGAAGATTTCCAGAAATATTGGAATTCCAATCCTGATTCTGTTTATAGCTGTTGGAATGCTTGCCGGTTCGGAAGGGCCTGGCCGGATGGCATTTGACAATATGGAAGTAGCTCAGACCGTTGGCATCATTTCTCTTATATTCATTCTTTTTACCGGTGGGCTTGAAACCAAATGGAGCAGCGTACAACCGATATTGCTTTCATCATTGAGCCTATCCACTCTTGGTGTTCTGATCACGACATTGACCGTAGGTGCATTTGTTCATTTCGCTTTTCATATTTCTTTTTTGCCGAGTCTCCTGATGGGGGCTGTAATCTCTTCCACAGATGCGGCAGCCGTGTTTTCTATTCTAAGCTTCCGTAAGCTGAATCTAAAAGGGCACGTGAAGCCGCTATTGGAAAGTGAATCAGGGACTAATGATCCAATGGCTGTATTCCTTACGATCAGCCTGGTTGAGCTGATAAAAATAAAAAGTACTACTATTGCCGGGATCGCAGGATTTTTTGTGCTGCAAATGTGCCTGGGTTTTTTGATAGGCATGGGCGGCGGCAGATTAATGGTGAGCCTGATCAACAGGCTTCGTTTTCCGGTTGAAGGATTCTATACCGTATTTGCCATCGCTTTCGCAGTATTGATTTATTCTCTCACAGCTACTTTACAAGGCAGTGGTTTCCTTGCGGTATATATCGCCGGGGTTATGGTGGGCAATAATCAGGTTGTACTGAAGAAAAGTTTGTTCAGGCTCTTCGATGGACTTGCCTGGCTTGCACAAATAGGAATGTTCCTCACATTGGGTTTACTTGTTTTTCCATCGCACCTTCTTCCTGTTATGAAAACGGGAATATTAATTTCTCTTTTTCTGATTTTTATCGCCAGGCCACTGAGTGTATTCATCTCCCTATATTTTTCCTCTCTAAATTGGAAAGAAAAGACCTTGATTTCATGGGTTGGCTTACGCGGCGCTGTCCCTATTATTCTGGCAACTTTCCCATTGCTGGCTGGCGTTAAGGAGGCAGGCTGGATATTTAATGTAGTGTTTTTTATTGTATTGACTTCAGCCTTGCTTCAGGGTTGGACGACGCCACTTGCGGCGAAGATCCTCCATCTGGATGCCCCGGCCGATCAGCATGTCAGTCACCCCATAGAATTTAATACTTCGCAGGATATTAACATGAAGCTTGTGAATCTGAAACTACCCGATAAAAATCCGGCCATCAAAAAATCGTTGGTAGAAATAGCTGTGCTTAAAGGAAGCCTGGTTATATTGATTTCAAGAGACGGACATTATTTTGTACCCAGCGGGGGCACAATTCTTGAAGCTGGTGATGTATTACAGGTTTTAGCGGAAAAAGAAAAAATAGCCATCCTGAAGGATTTTTTTTCTGCTTAGCTATATAATGCTATGAAAGCTAAAATTATCGAATGGATAAAAAGGTATGCGCCCGCTGAGGTACTTTCTATCATTACGACATTTATCGCCGCCGGTTTAACTTTCAGTCATACTGAAAATCATGTTGCCGCAGCACTGGCGGCTACCTGGGGAGGGAATGCCGGTTTCTTCGGGTATATTCTCACACTGGACATTTTTCGGAGCGCGAGAGAAAGCCGCCTTAAAAATATCCCTTATAAAGGTAAAGATTTATGGATAAATATCCGGGGGCTTTTGGTTGAGTTCGGCATAACAGAAATCGCCGACAGTTTTTTCATCCGCCCTTTTTTGATGTATTATCTTCCAATACTTACAGGTAATTTCTCAATGGGAATATTACTTGCAAAAGTAGCGGCAGATATTACGTTCTATATTCCGGCAATATTTTTCTATGAGATTAATAAAAAATATCATAGAAAGAATTTTTGAGATTTATGTGACTATATCTTGTTGATATATATTCACCGATTATAATAGATACAAAAACAGAGCATATATTCTTAGAGGAGCTTAAAGAATAATAATACTTTTGTATATCCTAAAGCAAAAAGAGATGAATATGAATAAGACAGAGGAAAACAATAAAGACAGACTTTTTTTGGAGACAATCCTGGAAAATATCCCTGGAATGGTCTTTATCAAAAGTGCCAAAGATCTTCGATTTACTCTTTTTAATAAAGCTGGAGAGGATTTGCTTGGATTTGACAGAAAGGATCTTATTGGAAAAAATGATTATGATTTTTTTCCACCTGAGCAGGCCGATTTTTTCACCAGCAAAGACAGAGATGTTTTTAAGGAGAACCGGATTGTGGATATTCCTGAAGAACCTATTAACACAAAATATAAAGGCTTACGTTGGCTCCATACCAAAAAGATCCCTCTTTTCTCTCAGGATGGAAGCCCGGAATATCTTTTGGGGATATCTCTTGATATTACAGAAAGAAAGATCGCTACGGATAAAATCCGGCAATTCAATGAGATCCTCGAACAAAAAGTCACGGAGCGCACTAAGGAGCTTCAGATAGCAAAAGAAGAACTTCTACTTGTAAACGAAAAGCTCAACTCTAAAAATAAAGACCTGATCAGAATTAACAGGGACTTAGACAATTTCGTTTATATGGCTTCTCATGATTTGAAAATTCCGGTATCCAATATTGAGGGATTAGTAAACATGCTTGATGCTTCGCTACAGGAAAAGAAATTTATAGATCCGGATATTCAAAATACAATTCAATTGATCAATAATTCTGTAGATAGATTCCAGGATACAATTAAAGAGCTGGGCGAGATCGGCCGGATTCAGAAAAATGCTGTCATAGATATGGAGCAACTTTATGTGATAGATTGTATTAATGATGTGAAACTGGATCTGCAGAACCTCATTCAAAGTTCGGAAGCTCTTATAATAACGGATTATATTGATTGTACCTATATCCAGTTTTCAAAAGGAAATTTAAGAAGCATTGTTTATAATCTGCTTAGCAATGCCATTAAATACAGATCACCTGATCGTAAATTAAAAGTTGAAGTAAAAACATATTCCAAAGATGATTTCTGTATTATTGAAGTAAAAGATAATGGTCTTGGGATAAAGGCCGGTCAAATTGAAAAAGCATTTGAAATGTTTAAAAGACTACATGCCCATGTGGAAGGAACAGGCTTAGGCTTGTATATTGTTAAAAGGATAGTTGAAGATGCCGGTGGAAAAGTCGAGGCTGAAAGTGAAGAGGGAAAAGGTTCTGTTTTTCGGATATTTATTAAAAACATTAACCCAACCAGTGTATAGTTTTTATTATTTACTGATGATGCTAAATCCAATTACCTGACATTCCTTAAGAACAAACCATCATCACTCCCGCTTGCACTATTATTGTTCACAATTTGTTTTTAAGGTAATACATAAAAGATGGGAAGGAATAATATTTTATGAAAATGATAGTAATGTTAATATTCGCCATGGGAATTGGAACGGCAGGTATGGCACAGGGCAATACAGGTACCAGTAATTATGGAACAGGAGGAACTAATAATATTAATTCTCCTCAGATTCCAAGTTCCATCTCTCCGCTTCCAAATTCTATAAGTCCTGGTCTTGGTACTATGGATAATAGTACAATAAGCCCAGGTCAACAGCCTGGTTCAATAGTTTCTCCAGCGCAACCAGGATCAGCAGTTTATCCAACACAACCAGGTTCAGTTAATTCAGGTACTATGAATAATCCAGCTGGAACAATTGATAACCAAAATAATACTAATAATCCGTTTTATAATAATTATAGTGGCACGGGCAATAATAATAATATGGGAAGTTCTAACTCCAGCATTAATGGATCAGGTAATATTAATGGTAATATTAATAATGGATCGATAAATCCCGGAACTATATCTCCGGGAGGACTTCCACAAGGATCTTCTCCTTCTTCTGGTCAACTGTATTAAATGTGTATTAAAAATAAATTAATTTGAGATTAACCGGTTAATTTTAAAATTCAAATTGCATAAAAAACAGAAAGGCCTGAGAGATCTCAGGCTTTTCTGTTTTTGTTATCTTTCCACTCTATAATTTCTCTTGAGTGTTCCATCGTGGCGAAGATATTTCTTTTTGATGGTTCCTTTCTTCGTTAATTTAACCACCTTAATCTTTTTTGGAAAATTTGTGATAGATCCTGCATTCTTTGTGATAGATCCTGCATTCGCGGCACTTACACATATTGATCCTGCCAATGCTAATAATACTATTATTCTCTTCATAACTATTCTGAGTTTATGTTTGTTTTTTTTATAAACAAATCAGAATTGAATTTAGTTTAGTGTTGAATTTATTGTTATCTGGATTTTCCAATTATTTCATAAGCCAGGCCCGCCAGTTCCATCATCATATCTGTTTGATAGAGCAGGATCTGTTTATCTTTTTCTTCAATATCTGTATCAGCTGTCTTAGAAGATATCAGATCTTTATATTGATTAATGACATCAATGTACCAGTTCAAAAAATCATCCTCATGCTTCACTTGGGGAAATCTCACTTTGTCTTTAAACATATAATCACATTGGCCATTCTCATAAATCGAGAAAAGCGGGCCGGCCAGTAGATCATTCAATGGTTGGAGCTCTATCAAAGTATTTTCAAACTTCTCGCTTTTAAGGTCAGGCCTGTGAAAAGCATCCCAGAAAATCTCCCTGAATTTATCATGCGCGACTTTATCATGTACAATCATGAAGTGAAGTTAAGAGAGGGAAGCTTAATAGGCAAATATTGAAAGGCAATATTGAATGAGGATTTTAGTGAATTGGAAAGGATGAAAATCTATAGCCGGCGGACAGCTAAATGAATAGACTTGTTCACTTTTGTCTATTATACTTCGATTATCTAATTGCCCAAAGTAGCATCAAAACAATCCTTTCCCCACACTTGTTTAATATTTGAGGAGATGAGTTATGGAAGTGTGTAGAAAGTATATGAAGCTTCATCAGAAAATCAAAGATTTGCCGGTAGCTATGTTGACAATCATCAATCGAGATGGATGTCTACACAGTTTTCCGATGTATACGGTGCAGACGGAATGTGAAGGAACTATCTGGTTTTTTACCGCTTTTGATGCCCAAAGAATAAAGGAAATTGAATACCATCAATGTATCAACCTCTCGTATTCCTCTGCT
>DATMOV010000105.1:0-12512 GCA_035568055.1 Cytophagaceae bacterium | reverse complement strand
TTATTCTTTGGGGCTTAACTTTATATACAGCTATAAATCGTTTACAATAATTCCCGGGCTATCTTTTACTACAATTAGAGACCATTTTAATTTTAATGGAATAAAAGCAATCAATTCATTTAATTATCTGGAGTCATCCTTAATGCTGGGTTACAAAATAAACAGAAAAAAAGTTTGTGTAATTCCATTAATAGGGCCAAGTATTAGTGTGCAAGAATCCCTTCATGGAAAAACAATTTCTGAACAGAACTATTCTGAAGTGGTGGATATACAAAGCATAAATAGATTTAGCAAATTCACCTACAATATGAATGCAGGCATAAAAATTATATTTAATCCAGCTAATAAATTTACATATTCTGTAGAGCCTTTTTACAGATGGAATTTAAAAACAATCACCCAAAGCAACATGCTTTATGTGGAGCAAAGAAATTTTATAGGTTTACGATTTGGGCTTATATATTCTTTATGAAAACCTGGCTGAGTTCTTCTTCCTTAAGAATTTAAAAATCAAGTTAAAAGCAGTTCTTAATGCAAAAAAGCTCAAAGCCATAAACGACTTTGAGCTTTTTTACATTTAACTGTAAACTACAAATGTATCACCTCATCATATGCCGCTGCCGCTGCTTCCATAATAGCTTCTGACATTGTTGGGTGTGGGTGGACTGATTTTATGATCTCATGCCCTGTAGTTTCAAGTTTTCTTGCTACCACTACTTCTGCAATCATTTCTGTAACATTTGCTCCTATCATGTGTGCGCCAAGCCACTCTCCATATTTAGCGTCAAAGATCACTTTTACGAATCCTTCTTTAGCACCGGCAGCACTTGCCTTGCCAGAAGCTGTAAAAGGAAATTTGCCAACCTTGATCTGATATCCTTTTTCCTTGGCTTGTTTCTCGGTTAATCCAACAGAGGCAATTTCCGGCGAGCAATAAGTACAGCCTGGGATATTTCCATAATTTAATGGCTCAGGATTTTGTCCTTTGATCTTTTCTACACAAATAATTCCTTCCGCGGATGCTACGTGTGCGAGCGCCTGCCCTTTCACAATATCGCCGATGGCATATATTCCCGGAATATTTGTTCTGTAATAATCATCCACCAGGACCTTACCTTTGTCAGTAGCAACACCCACTGTCTCTAGTCCAATGCCTTCAATGTTTGTGCTGATACCTACGGCAGAAAGCACTATATCGCACTCAAGTGTTTCCTGTCCGGTTTGGGTCTTCACTTTTACCTTACATTTTTTTCCTGAGGTATCTGCAGATTCTATCGAAGCATTTGTCAGAATATTAATACCTGCCTTCTTGAATTCTTTTTCAAGTGCCTTGGATACATCTTCATCTTCCACCGGAACTATGTTCGGCAGAAATTCTACGACTGTCACTTTCGTACCCATCGCGTTATAGAAATAAGCGAACTCCACACCTATCGCTCCTGAACCCATGATCACCATTGATTCTGGTTTCTTATCCAGTACCAGCGCTTTTCTGTAGCCTATTATTTTTTCATTATCAATTTTTACATTCGGCAGCTCTCTTGATCTTCCTCCGGTAGCAAGGATGATATGATCCGCTGTATAAACTTCCTTCTTTCCTTTATCATCGGTCACTTCAACTTTTTTGCTGCCGAGCAGTTTTCCGAAGCCGGGTATATGATCAATTTTATTTTTCTTGAAAAGGAACTGAATTCCTTTGCTCATGCCGCCGGCTACATCACGACTTCTTTTTACCACTGCGTTAAAGTCAGCATCGGCACCATTTACATTGATCCCATAATCTTTCGCATGTTTTATATATTCGAATACCTGGGCACTCTTCAGCAGGGCTTTGGTCGGAATACATCCCCAGTTCAGACAAATCCCTCCAAGTTCAGATCTTTCCACTACTGCCACCTTCATTCCCAGCTGAGATGCTCTGATCGCAGCCACATAACCTCCAGGGCCACTACCGATCACTATTAAATCATATTTTGCAGACATTTTATAAAAGTTTGATTAATGCACGCAAATTTAACGTATTTGTGCGGAAAGCAAAAAGTAAAGGCCTTAAGCATTGAATTACTTATGATTTTCCAATTATTACTTTATTTTTGAGTCTTATTTATAACATTAAACCAAACATGAAAATTTTACAAGGAAAGAATATTCTGGTTACCGGAGCTTCAAAAGGCATCGGACGTGCAATGGCTATAAGGTTCGCCCAGGAAGGCGCGAACGTGGCTTTTACCTATCTCTCAAGTGTAGAAAAGGGAATTGAGCTGGAAAATGAACTCGCAGCATTAGGTGTTAAAACGATAGGATACCGTTCTGACGCTTCAGACCATAAAGCCGCTGAAGAGCTGATCAATAGAGTGGTATTAGATTTCGGAACATTGGATGTACTGGTAAATAATGCCGGAGTGACTAAAGATGGCTTACTCATGAGAATGAGCGAGGAACAATGGGATACTGTCATCAACATCAATTTAAAATCTGTTTTCAACCTGACCAAAGCATCCATCAAGCAATTGATGAAGCAGAAATATGGATCTATCATCAATATCACTTCTGTGGTAGGACTCAGAGGTAATGCCGGGCAAGCAAACTATGCTGCCTCTAAAGCCGGCATCATAGGATTTACAAAGTCGGTAGCTTTAGAACTAGGCTCAAGAAATATCAGATCAAACGCAATAGCACCTGGTTTTATTGAAACAGAAATGACCGGAGCACTGGATCCAAAAGTGATTGAAGAATGGAGCAAAGGCATTCCTTTAAAGAGAGCAGGCAAAGCGGAAGAAGTAGCAGACTGTGCTGTATTCCTTGCCTCCGATCTTTCAAGGTACATCACCGGGCAGGTGCTGCAGGTGGATGGGGGAATGCTTACCTAGTCATGAGTAGTGAGTCATGAGAAAAAACCAACTCAGGTTACTCTGTCTCAATACTCACTACTCAATATTCACTACTATCTATGGACAAATTCAAAATCCTTACCGAACACTCTCCCTGGTTTATCCTGCTTTGCCTGCTGGTGGGTTTTGGCTATGCCTGGCTGCTGTATCAGAAGAATGCTCCCTGGAATAAAACAATCAATAGAATTCTTTTTGCATTTCGGTGGGTACTGGTGACAATACTTTGCCTGTTATTACTTGGGCCTTTTATAAAATATTTCAGGAACTATTTAGAGAAGCCGGTTATCGTATTTGCTATCGACAACTCGCAGTCTATCCCAAACGGCAATGACACCAACGGATTAAATGTCATTAAAGATAAATTAAGCTTGCTTTCAGAAGTTCTTAAGAAAAAAGATATGAATGTAGAACTTCAGCTTTTGAATAAGTCTGCTTCAACAGAAGATCTGAAAAGTTTGAAGTTCGATAACCCTACCACCAATCTTAGTCAGCTTTTAAAAGATATACAATCAAACTACGAAAACAGGAATCTTGCAGGAACCATATTAATATCGGATGGGATTTTCAATCAGGGGATTGCTCCGACTTACAATCAATATAATTTCCCGATAAACACGCTGGGGCTTGGAGACACCATTCCCAGAAGAGATATTAATGTTAAATCTGTTTACTATAATAAAATCGCCTATGCCGGAAATAAATTTCCAATGCTGGCCGAAATTTATAATACGGGTTTTAAAGGTGAGAATGTAAATATAAGCCTGAGGCAAAATGGAAAAGTGATCGATAAAAAAACAATAAAACTAAGCCGTGAAAATGGTATCGCTGAAGTCGAATTTTATCACACTTCCGAAGAAAAGGGATTACAACACTACACTATAGAGGCTGAATCTTTGAAGGACGAGTTCACCTTCAAAAATAATATTCAGCATATATACATAGAGATCATTGAAGGCAGGCAAAGCATTTTGCTGGTCGCGCTCACACCACACCCTGATATCAAAGCGATAAAAAGCGCGATAGATAAAAAGCAAAATTACCAGCTCGACATTTATATCCCTGGAATTTCGCAGCTCAAAGACAACATAAAATATGACCTGGTGATCTTCCATCAGCTACCTGACAATGCTTCTACCGCCCTCAATGTGCTTGACAAATACGTAAAGGATAATTCTTCTGTATTTTTTATTGTAGGCCCCCAAACTAATGTCAATTATCTGAATACTATTCAGAATATTTTAACTATCAACAGCAGGCCCGGACAAAAAGACAATGTAACACCAAGCCTGAATAAGGATTTTGAAAAATTCAAAATTGAAAATGAGGAAGCATCAATTATAAATGCTTACCCTCCTCTCTCTGTAGGTTTCGGAGAATATAAGGTCAAAGAAAATTCTGACATCATTCTTTATCAGAAGATCGGAAATACGGTAAGCAACAAGCCTCTGCTGGTTATCAATAGCAATAAAGAAAAGAAAATCGGGATTCTTTGCGGTGAAGGCATCTGGGAATGGAGGCTGAGAGAGTTTCAGGATACTAAGGACACGAAAGTTTTTGATGAGTTCATCAGTAACATCCTTCAGTATATGGCCAGCAAAGAGGACAAACGTAAGTTCAGGGTTTATCCCATCAACAACCAGTTCCTGATTTCAGACAGGATTATTTTCGAAGCTGAAACTTATAACGACCTATATGAAAAAATATATGGCCAGAAAATTGATTTGAGAATCACCGATGAAAAAGGCGCTTCTGTTTCTTATTCGTTCGTTAACAATGAAAACACCAGCCGCTTTGAAGCAAAAGGATTAAAGCCTGGTATTTATAAATATTATGCTACATGCAAGTTAGGCGGTAAGATTGAAGGCAGCGGTGGCGAGTTCACGGTGAAAGAAATTCTCCTGGAAGCATTGAGCACTACGGCAGATCATAATTTACTAAGAATGCTTTCCAGCCAAACAAAAGGGAAATTCTATCCTGCTACCGATATTGATAAGCTTGTGGAGGACATGAAAAAAAGCGTAGGCCGCAACATCATCCATACCAATGAAGAATTTGTCGAAGCCATCAACCTCATCTGGCTGTTCTTTCTACTTCTCACTTTAGCTTCTGCAGAGTGGTTTTTGAGAAGGTATAAGGGAGGGTATTAAATCAATTGGCAATTGGTTAATCGACAATTGGCAAATTATTCCTATTTAAGACACTTAAGATCTGGTCACACTTTACTATACCATAACATTCCTTTCAATTCTCCCCAGTCAGCTGTCATCAAAAGCGATTTAGATCCGTCCTGAGGGTTCACTTTATATAAGCTTGGGATAAAAAACTAATAATCAGAAAAATAGACTGCTAGTTTAACATTTAACTCCGAACAGAAGTATTAATTATAGTATATATAAAACAGATTTTAAAAATTAAAAGTATGGAGAAAGCAACAATGACAGTAAAAGCAATCCCGGAAGGATACCATAGCGTGACGCCTATTCTGGTTGTAAAAAATGCACCTGGCTTAATTGATTTCCTGAAGCAGGCTTTTGACGGCAAGGAAAAATACAGAATGAAGAGCCCTGATGGAACCATCATGCATGCGGAGGTGGCTGTTGGAGATTCGGCTATAATGCTGTCCGAGGCAACAGACCAACATAGTCCTGTTCAGAGTGGGATCTATCTTTATGTTAATGATGCGGACACCACTTACAATAAAGCGCTTAAGGCAGGCGGAATTTCGGTCATGCCGCTGGAAGATCAGTTCTGGGGTGACCGCAGTGGATGTGTGAAAGATCCAACCGGCAATAACTGGTGGATAGCCACTCATATAGAAGATCTAGACCCGCAGGAGATGCAGACGCGTGAAAAAGAATATATGAAGCAAAAACATTGAAAATGAAATTTTCAAGATGCCAGGTGAAAACATCTGGCATTTTATTTTCATCCTGTTTTATGATTTGGTTTAAAGGATTATAAAAAATAATCTTCCGAAAAAATCGCTAAGTTTTCAAAGCAATGAGTTTTTCCCGCTATAATAAAAAAAGTAAAACTGCTATCCTCAAAAAGAATGTCTGCCCGGGACAATATGCCGCAAACCTTTCTTAACAGATCCGAAAAGTTTTTTCTATTTTTACTATTCAAATTTTAATAAATAATTTATGAAACCGGAATCGCAACAACCTGATGTAGTCTTAATAGGAGCTGGTATCATGAGCGCAACCATCGCCATGCTTCTTAAAGAATTAATGCCCGGCATCACTATCGATATTTTTGAAAAACTTGACAAAGTCGCCGGAGAAAGTTCCGATGCCTGGAACAATGCAGGCACAGGACACTCCGCCTTCTGCGAGTTAAACTATACGCCTCAAAAATCTGATGGCCACATTGATATTTCCAAGGCCATAAAAATTGCTTCTTCATTTGAAGTATCCAGGCAATTCTGGGCTTACCTGGCAAATAAAAAATATGTTTCCTCTCCTCAAACATTCATCAATAATATTCCTCATATAAGTTTTGTCTGGGGAGATAAAAATGTATCCTATTTAAAAAAACGATATGAAGCCCTGGTTAAATATCCTTTGTTTGAAGGGATGAAATATTCTGAAGACCGCGAAGAATTAACCA
This sequence comes from Cytophagaceae bacterium, assembly GCA_035568055.1. Taxonomy (GTDB): domain Bacteria; phylum Bacteroidota; class Bacteroidia; order Cytophagales; family Cytophagaceae; genus DATMOV01. The sequence goes on along the minus strand of DATMOV010000105.1, from coordinate 6,012 downwards.
AATGGATGCCTTTGGTTATGCAGGGCAGGGATAAATCAGAAAAAGTCGCGGCAACTTTTATGGATAAAGGAACAGACATAGATTTTGGCGCTTTGACAAGGGCAATATTTCAACACCTGCAAACCATAGAAGGGATTAATCTTTACCTGGGACATGAAATAAAAGATATTGATCCGGATGAGGATGGACGATGGGAAGTTTTTATTAAAGACCTTGTACAAAATAAAAAAAGAAGAGTGCATGCAAAATTTGTTTTTATCGGTGCCGGCGGTGGCAGTTTACACTTGCTCGATAAATCGGAAATTGAAGAAGGAGAAGGCTATGGGGGATTTCCTGTAAGTGGCCAATGGCTGCGATGCGTCAATGAACAAATAATCGCGAAACACGAAGCAAAAGTTTACGGCAAAGCTTCCGTAGGCGCACCACCTATGTCTGTTCCACACCTGGATAGCCGCATGATCAATGGAAAAAAAGAATTGCTGTTTGGCCCTTATGCCGGTTTCTCCAGCAAGTTCCTGAAAAATGGCTCCTATTTTGATTTGCCTTTTTCCATAGAGCTTAGTAATATTTTACCGATGGTATCAGTCGGGTTTCATAATTTCACCCTTACAAAATATTTGATTTCACAAGCCACACAATCGCATGAAGAGCGGATAGAGGCGCTCCGGGAATATTTTCCTGAAGCGAGGCCGGAAGATTGGGAACTGGCGATAGCGGGACAACGCGTACAGGTAATTAAAAAAGATGATGAAGAAGGAGGTGTGCTGGAATTCGGAACCGAACTTGTTTCGGCTGCCAATGGCTCTCTCACTGCCTTGCTGGGGGCTTCCCCCGGGGCTTCCACTTCAGTATCTGTAATGCTGGATGTCTTGCATAAAGGTTTCAAAAAAGAATTTGGATCAGAAGCATGGCAGCAGAAATTAAAAGAGATGATCCCTTCCTTTGGAAAATCATTAGAGGAAGATGCCGAGCTATGCAGAATGACCAGGAAATTTACGGGCGAAAGTTTGGGATTATAAGCCTGCTCAATATTTTATATAGGTATGCCAAAATAGGAATTAAAAAATCAATGAATCACTTTATCACCCTCTTGCACACGAGATAATAAAGCTGACCCTCTTTTACGACCTGGAAATAAATAGTTTTGATCGTATTAAAAAATTTCTCTTCTTTTTCATTATAAGACCAACCCATATTTTTAATATTTCCCTTGACCAGGGGTATATCCTTATATTTTATTTCAGTGGAATGCTCATAGCATTTGCCCGTTCTGTCAAAGGTAGCACTGAATTTATTGATCCCCATTACTTTAATAACAAGGTAGCTTTCCTTCGTTCCCTTATTTTTACCCTGAAAAAAATTTTCCTTTTTTGCAGTGTAATAAGCGTCTTTAACATCGGATACAGTTTTCCCGATAAAGATGTTTTGCCCAAAACCTGTATGAACAAGGAATATAGAAAAAGTGAACAGAATAAAATTTTTCATAGTTTTCATTGGTGAGTACCGGATTTCTTCAATGATAAATGATGTTTTTGAAGACCGGCTTACAATATATCACGCATGCTTAAATCTAATAATAAATCAGTCAAAATTTTCTTCCTTTATTAAATATTCGACAACTAAAAATACATGCCGAAATTTTCTTGTAAATTTGAATAAATATCAAATATAAAGATAGCTGTATCTTTGTATCTCAATGATATTGCAATATTTTATCAAAGCATTTTATGACCAGAGTACTATTAATATTCTTCGTTTTCATTTCTTATTCCATCATATTAAAAGGGCAGGTTAACAATAGCAGAAAAGCAATTCAGATCTGGAATACTTACATGACAAAAGAAGCCAGCACCTGGGCTAAGAATAAAAGTTTAGTCAACCTGCTATCTGCAAAATGGAAGATAAAACAGGACTCTGCTCCTTCCATTCAGGTTTCAGGAAGCCTTGGTATCAAGAGATTTATCTCTGACAAACAGGCTGTCATGAAAGTGGAACTATCCAATTCCGGTAACACGCTTTTGCTTAGTAATGCTCAGGTTTTAGGATACCTGATGTCTCAAATCAACGTGTCAATAAGACAAAAAAAGGAAGCAGACAGAGCAGTTATTGTGTCCACTATGGAAAGCGGTTTTAACAAAGAGCTCCCTTCTTTATACGAAGAAGATCAATGGAATAAATATATGAGCAATAAATCCTTTGACAGTATTCTTCCAGCATTCGATAAGTATATCCGGTATAAAATGCTCCATCTGAAAGTTAACCCTAAAGACAGCCTCCAGCAAAAAAATTATTCTATAGATAGTATTAAAACCATGATCGTGGTAAAAAAAATCAGATCATCTGCTGAAAAATCCATTACCTCAATTGATTATAAAAAATATGAGGCGATAAAAAAGAGTAATAAAATTGTTTCGGCCAACTATAAACTGCCGTCCATACCTTATTCTTTTGATATCTCAGGACTTTTTAAAGGCCGTCCTTCCTGGTCTCCTTCCGATGTAAAAATCAGTTTGGAAAAACATGGAAAAGCATTCATGCGAATTACTTTTGATACCTTATGGGTTTCCATCCCTACAGAAATGCCCATTGCCGATAGCGCACTGTGCGAAACCGATCTGATCGGAGAGGATATCAAAAATTTACCTGATGTAAAAAAATACACCCCATGCTCAACTGTCGCCGGTTTCGACTGTAATGGAAGATATACACCTTCATTCTGGGAGCGGAAGAGTTTCTCAATTTCTTTCAGTAAGAATGGAACACAAGAAATTGCAGGAAGCCTTGAACCGGCTTACAATTACCTGGAATCAAATAAGCTGGAGCTGAGAAAAGTAAATATTAATGCATATGCATCCATTGAAGGTGAAACCGAAAGAAACCTTAACCTGGCCAATGAGCGTGCAAACGTGATGATAAAACTGCTCCGCTCTTCTCAAAAAGACAGCGTTGACGCTGACATACTCTGCGCAGAAAACTGGAAAGACTTTTACAGAGACCTCCCCAAGACTCCTTTTGCTGTAGCATGGAAAGATATGGATTCATTAAAAATAAAAACCCTTGTAAATGATTCAATAAATTCTAAAACTCTTGAGCCCTGGCTTAAACATCACAGGTACGCCAATCTGGAAATATTCGGCCAGAAGAAAATGAATGAAAAGGAGAAAGCCGATAAGATCAAAGAACAATATGATGCATATATCAATAGTCTTATTTCTGCCCCGGAAAAAAGAAAGGGTCCATGGGAACAGAAAGTAAACGCCATGAGAAACTGGGTGGTCAGGGAATATCTTGCAGGTAGAATGAATAAGAAAGAAGCCGATGAGTTTTATAACGTGATGACTCCCGGACTCATGATCGCGGACTTTTATCTTCAGAGTAAAGTTTTATCAACTGACAAAGAATTTTTAGGTGTACCAGGAAAAGAGCAATGGTTTTTGAATGCGATCAATGCAGCTTTAACCCGTCGTAACAAGCTAAGCGCTGATCTTTCTGCGTTAATGACATCAGCGCAAGCTAACCCAAAGACTCAGGATCAGGCAGCACTCCAGATGGACCTGAATATGGACTTTCTCCGCCAGTGTATACAAGTAATGATATACTCGGTTCGCAAGGGCAAAATTTCCGCTTCGGTATATGATAGTCTTTTGCTTCCTCAGAACGAAGATTTTATTCAACTGCAGGTATTACTTAGCTATGCAACAGGCGGTACAAGTATACGTGACAGTAGTAAAAAAGTCTCTGTACAATTCTACGAACAAAAACAGGCGAACAGCATTCGTTACACCAAAAACTATGTACTGAGCAGATGCAATGGAAATATATATTGCGTGGATAATCCCTACTATAAAGATCTCAAAGCCGCTATATTAAAGCCAAAAAAAATATCGGAAGGAAGCAAAGAACTGATGAAGAAAGTAGCCCATATATTTCTTGAGGTGCAGGTGAGCGAAACGAATGAATGGGGTGGAAAGTATTATGATGATGAGCTGGATATATATAAAATAAGGGATCTGGAAGAAAAATTGATTATTAAAGGAATGTGCCGGATTCAAAGAGATAAGCTGATACTTGAGACTAATAAGAAGCTTGCAATGTTTAGATTTTATCAGGAGGATAGAAATAAGAGTTTCGAGCTGGATGCGATATGCGCATACTATATTAGACAAAAGGCCTTTGTAAGCCCTGCGCTGGTTGAAACTATAGCGAGAATGTTGCTGTGGTTTGATAAAGATAAAGACAGCAACCTTGCTAAAGAGAATGTACAGAAGGCACAGGAGTTTTTAAGAAGGATGAGTGTTGAAACCGACAAACGCTACAAAAATCTTCGGCCATTAATGGACAAGATTAATGTTCTGGCCTTGAAATATAGTCTCACTGAAAAGTAAAAGGTTAGATTCTAAAATTTATTCTTGTCTGGAAGCTATTTATCCGCCTCATAGTTGAAATGAACAACTCTTTCTGCTCTTCCGCCGGTAGATTTGTAAAAATTCACAGCATGTGCATCTTCTTCATTTGCTGCCACAAAGATTTCTCTTATTCCATTTTGCCTGCAATATTCTTTTAAGGTCGAAAGCAACTTCCTGCCTAATCCTTTTCTTTGAAATTCAGGGCTGATTGCAATGTCATAAATAAAAACTTCTGAGTATTCGGAATAATACATCGGTAATTCGTAGGCAGTTAAACCACCTGCTATCTCATTTTCACAAATGACCACATAGGCAATAAAATCAGTTTTGCCGAGCAACTTTTGCAAATAAGATTCATTGGTGATGACAGGCTTCTCCATTTCAAAAATCTCTTGAAATAGATGTAGAAGCCTTTTTAGAATCGACACATCTTGTACGCCTAAACGTTTTATCTGAAACTCTTTATTATTAAATTTCATTGTCAACAAAACTCATGTTAGTTATTTCTTTTTCGCTTTTACCTTTTGCAGGTTTTCAGTTACCCTGAATTTTACAATTTTGGTTATCAGTCTTAATGGCAGAGGCTTGTCAAACGGAAACCGGACAGAACCTTTGGCGCTTTTATATATTGAAAGTTCCTTTTTAAATGTTTCTATTCCAGAAGCTTTCGGGTAAAAGCCAATGTGTTTTGAGTGGGCTGCAAACCAAACCAGCATACCATTCAATTTGAACGCTGGCATTCCATAACTGATTACTTCGTCTGCCTCTGGAGCAGCGTTTCTAATGGTCTCCCGAAATCGTTCCAGAATTTCCTGAACTTCTTCAGGAAAACTTGCGATATACTCGTTAAAGTCCTTTGGTAGTTTTGTATCCATTTGATTATGTTCTTAAACAAATTTTTATCTATATTGATTATATTGGTTGTCTTGTTCATTACAATAACCGCCAACATACTCCACTTCTTCTTCTTTTGTCATTTTGCCTGTTTTAGTCATTACTCAGGCGTATTTATTTCCTTTTTACAATTTTATCATCTTGAAAATTTTCCTGATGCTCCAATTGGTCATTTTTATCATATCGAGTCCAGGAACCATTTTTCTTGCCTTTATTAAAATTACCAACTTGTCAAAGTTGTCCCGTCTCACGATAAAATGTCCATTCGTCTTCCATTTGTTTTTTTATAAAAAGCCCTTCTGCTTTTACTGTTTCGTTCTTGAAAAAGCAGGTCAATTTGCCCCTAATTAATTCGTAGGCTTTTTGTCCGTTTGAATAATTTTTTTTGTCTAACATTATTTCTCTATTTCGTTTGACGTTATTCTTTTAGCTTGATTGGTATCCATATTTCTTCTTCTGATGCCGGGTCGTTGTTTTTATATTTTTTACCTAAGATTTCAAAATGTGGCCTGTTGTCCAATGAGTAATTAGAATTGGCAACCATGTTCCGAAAATATATTGAAATATTCTGGTGTCGGTACTTGAACCTTTATAATGGAAAACTGCATACAGCCCGCCTGTCAATATATAAGGTTCCATCTCATCAGGAATTGTGTCAAAGTCCGCAACTTCAACGGCTGCCCATTTTTCAACTTCTTTATTTAGATTAAAG
>DATMOV010000104.1:0-3489 GCA_035568055.1 Cytophagaceae bacterium | reverse complement strand
TTTACCTTTACCCATACGAACTTCAGCGGGTTTCTTGGTTATTGGCTTATCTGGAAATACCCTGATCCATACCTGGCCTTCTCTCTTCATAGCACGTGTCATCGCGATACGGGCAGCTTCAATCTGGCGGCTCGTGATTCTGCCTGGCTCCAGAGCTTTGATACCAAATGATCCGAATTCGATAGAATATCCTCTTGTGGCTATTCCTCTCACTCTTCCCTTTTGCTGCTTTCTATACTTTGTTCTTTTTGGCTGTAACATCTTAAAATTACTTTTACCTTCTTAGGATCAATTAACGTCTTTTTCTTTTTTGGCTTGGTTCTGGTCTTTTGCCTCTTTTCTGATTACCACCGCCACCAGGATTTGATGACTCACCAGAAGCCTGACTTGCTACACCTATGTTAGGAGAAAGGTCTCTTTTTCCGAAAACTTCTCCCTTCATGATCCAAACTTTAATTCCAATTTTACCATAAACGGTATGAGCCTCTGATATGGCATAATCGATATCTGCTCTCAATGTATGAAGAGGAATCCTTCCTTCTTTATATTGTTCTGTTCTTGCCATTTCAGCACCACCGAGTCTGCCTGAACATTTGATCTTTATTCCCAAAGCACCCACTCTCATCGTTGCAGCGATTGCTTGTTTCATTGCCCTCCTATAAGAGATACGAGCCTGCAATTGCTGTGCGATTGATTCACCTACCAGTTTAGCATCAAGTTCCGGCCTTTTTATTTCAAAAATATTGATCTGAACATCTTTGCCGGTTATCTTTTTTAGCTCTTCTTTGATTTTATCAACTTCAGCTCCGCCTTTTCCAATTACTACTCCGGGACGGGCAGTATTAATTGTAAGGGTAATTCTTTTCAAAGTTCTTTCTATAACGATCTTTGAAATACCTCCCTTTGGTATACGGGCGTAAACATATCCTCTGATCTTCTCATCCTCTACCAACTTATCGGAGAAGGTTTTTCCACCATACCAATTGGAATCCCAGCCTTTAATAATGCCAAGCCTGAATCCTACGGGGTTTACTTTTTGTCCCATCTGAAATTATATTATTTAGTTTTTTTAGTACTCTTTTTAGGCTCAGCCTTTTTCTCTTCTTTCTTCGGAGCGGCTTTCTTTGCTACCGGTTTTTTCTCCACCGCTTTTTTCTCTACCTCTGTTTCAGCTTTATGTTGAATAGCATTTCCCGGAAACTTAATGCTATCAATTGTAAGAGTAACGTGATTAGATCTTTTTCTAATTCTGTATCCTCTTCCTTGTGGGGCAGGCCTTAGCCTTTTAACCATTCTGCCACCATCTACAAAAATGCCTTTTATAAACAATTCTGCATCTTCCAATCTCAGGTCAGGATTTTTTGCCTGCCAGTTAGAAATTGCTGAAAGTAATAATGTTTCAATTCTGGGAGCACCGGATTTAGGCTGTAATTTTAAAATACCCAAAGCGATATTCACCTTTTTGCCTCTTACTAAATCTGCAACCAAACGCATTTTTCTGGTAGAAGTTGGAACATTTTTTAATGTAGCCACCGCCTCACCTTGCTTCTTCGCAAGTTTAGTTTGTTCTTTTTTCTCTCTTTTAAGAACTGATCTTCTCTTTTTTAATACTGCTTCCATAATAATATTAGCCATTCTTTTTAGCAATATGGCCTCTGAAATTTCTTGTTGGAGAAAATTCTCCTAGTTTATGACCAACCATATTTTCCGTTACATAAACAGGAATAAATTTATTACCATTATGTACACCGAATGTGTGTCCTACAAAATCAGGAGAGATCATTGATCTCCTGGACCATGTTTTTATCACAGATTTTTTACCTGAACTATTTAATGTCTCAACTTTTTTCTCAAGTCTGAAATCTATATACGGCCCTTTTTTTAATGAACGTCCCATTATTTAGTCTTTCTGGCGATGATTAAATTATTAGAATACTTATTTTTATTTCTTGTTTTCTTGCCCTTCGCGATCAATCCTTTTCTTGAACGTGGATGACCTCCCGATGCTTTACCTTCACCACCTCCCATAGGGTGATCCACAGGATTCATTGCAACCCCTCTCACTCTTGGCCTTATTCCAAGCCATCTGTTACGACCTGCTTTACCAACGGCCAGATTCATGTGATCACCATTAGATACTGTTCCGACAGTAGCAACACAGGTAACCAGAACAAGTCTCATTTCACCAGAAGGTAATTTGATGGTTGCATATTTTCCTTCACGTGCCAACAACTGTGCGTAAGAACCTGCGCTTCTTGCAAGAGATGCGCCTTTGCCTTGTTTTATTTCAATATTATGAATTACTGTTCCAAGAGGAATTTCAGAAAGAGGAAGGCAGTTGCCGACTTCAGGCGGCACTGATTTGCCTGACAAAACAATCGTTCCCACTTTCAAACCTTCTGGTGCAATGATGTATCTTTTTTCACCATCAACATAGTAAAGCAGGGCTATTCTAGCAGTTCTGCATGGATCGTATTCGATTGATTTGACTGTAGCAGGTATATCAAATTTATCCCGTTTGAAATCAACCAGACGATACATTTGCTTATGACCTCCGCCGATATAGCGCATAGTCATTTTTCCGGAATTATTTCTTCCTCCGCTCTTATTAACTGATTTTGATAATAAAGATTTCTCAGGAGAAGAGCTTGTTATCTCGTCAAAGGTAGGAGCTATCCTATGTCTTTGTCCTGGAGTAACTGGTCTTATTTTTCTGATTGACATCGCTTAAACTTTTTATATTCCACTGTAAAAATCTATCACTTCGCCAGCGGCTACAGTAACAATTGCTTTTTTGTATGCCGGGGTACGTCCGGTAATAACTTTTGATTTAGTCTGTCTTGATTTAACCTTTCCGGCATAATTCATGGTCTGAACAGCTTCTACCCTCACACCATAAGCCTTTTCCACAGCCTTTTTAATTTCTACTTTATTAGCTTTTGGCTCAACAATAAAGCCATACTTGCCTTTTTCATTCAAGGCCGTGACTTTTTCGGTTACCAGTGGTTTAATTAAAATATTCATTTTCTTAATTCAGTAAGTCTTCAATTTTTTTAATCGCTCCTTCAGAAAGGAGTAAAGTATCAGCATTCAGAACATCATAAGTATTGAGCTCCTCTACTGTAACAACTTTTGTTCTCTGCACATTTCTGCTTGAAAGATATACATTGGAATTATTGTCGCCCAAAACCAAAAGTGTCTTCTTGTTCTGCATTGAAAGGGAGTCAAGAATTTTAATGAAATCTTTTGTTTTAGGAGCTTTCAGTGTAAAATCTTCAATCACCGAAATTTTTGAATCCTTAGCCTTATATGTCAAAGCTGATTTTTTTGCAAGCGTCTTAAGTTTCTTATTAAGCTTAAATCTGTAGTCTCTCGGACGGGGACCAAACACTGTACCGCCACCAACGAAAGTAGGGGATTTTCTGCTACCGGCACGGGCACCACCTGTACCTTTTTGTTTCTTTATTTTCTTAGTGGAAAAAGCTACTT
>DATMOV010000103.1:0-4345 GCA_035568055.1 Cytophagaceae bacterium | reverse complement strand
TGATATCCGACAGGATTATTGTTTATATAAGATGCCCAGGCTAGTGTTGCTGTTGTAATTCAAAATGGTGTCACTCTGAATAGAATAATGCCAGGTAATCGGGTTAACAGTTTGAAATAAAACCACTCCTGTATATTTATGCCTGTATCCTTTCTGATTGAAAGTGACATTCACCCTCTTTTTGTCCAGTTCGTAAGTTCCGAAAGCGCTGTCAATTTTGACTGAGTCTTTGCCGGAACCAACGCTCAGATAATTGATATGGTAAGTAAAGTCGGTGTTGAATTGATAAAGCGCATTAAAGTCCGACCATTTGCCAATGAGCTTGGTATCTATAGAATTATCCTTCTTGCAGCTCAAGGTGCAGATTATTAAAGCGATCAGCAGAATGTTTTTTTTCATAATTTCTAAAATACATATCCAATTGAAGGGGCGACAAAAAATGAGATGAAAGGGTTGTTCTTCGCATCCATATTGCCTTGTGCGCCAATCATAAAATTGCCAATCAGGTGCTTGGGTATAATAATTATCTGGTACCCGATGCCAAGCCCGGCACTATATGGATACGGTTTTAATGATGTTCCGGTTGCGCTGGTATCAGCAGGCGGTGTATGGCTGTTAAGTGAATAAGGTTTGGTGGTGCCGTCCGCATATACGATCTGGTTGTAAGCGAAATTGGCCTGCAAATACAAACCTTCCGGTGCAGTTGGCTTGAAATAATATTTGAAAGCGAGTTCAGCCCTCATGCCATCTGTGAGAAAATTCTGTTTCTTTACTTTAAAGTTCGCGGTCTTGCCGTCTGTCCTGCCAACCTTTCCATATAGATTTAAGCCGATAGAAAATTTTTTCCCCAAAGGAACTTCAATTTCCACCCCAATTGTTTTCCAGAAAAATGCCGGTGACGTTTTGATATTAAATCCATTGCCCTCGTCTTTTGATGTTGGTTTATTGCCAAGCCGGCCGAAGGGAGAATAGGACTTTAGACTGTCAGGCCCGAGTCCGCAGAAAGCATTGTATGGGAATAATAATATTGCAAAAAATGGCAAATAAAAAGCCTTTTTCATTGATCTGGTTGGCTTATACAGTTTAAATATAAGATAAGATTTAGTAAAAATCTAATTTTTTGAACGGCGCAATTTCTATCTTTGTATGTTATGAAAGATAAAATTCTTGAAATACAAAAAGAGATAGAAGATTTTAAAGTGGAATCTAAAGAGCAGCTGGAATTTTTCCGTCTCTCATTTGTAAGTCGTAAAAGTAAGGTCGCGGATTTGTTTAATAATCTGAAAGAGGTAGCCCAGGAAGAAAGGAAGCGAATGGGGCAGGAACTCAATGAGCTTAAAAATAAGGCTCAATCCAGGTTCGATGAATTACAGAATATTTTTGAAAAAGTATCTTCTGAAGATACCACAGCAGCTATAGATATCAGCCTTCCGGTCATTCCTGAAACACTCGGCTCACGTCATCCGATTTCACTGGTAAGAGAACGAGTGATAGAGATATTTCAGAGAATGGGATTCAATATTTCTGAAGGCCCTGAAATAGAGGACGACTGGCATAATTTTACCGCGCTGAATTTCCCGGCCAATCATCCTGCACGTGAGATGCAGGACACATTTTTTATTGAAAAAAATCCTGATATCATCCTTCGCACACATACTTCTCCTGTGCAGGTGAGGGTGATGGAAACACAGAAGCCGCCTATCAGGACTTTGTCACCGGGCAGGGTTTACCGCAAGGAAGCCATTTCCGCAAGGGCGCATTGCGTTTTTCATCAATTTGAAGGATTATTTATTGATGAAAATGTGAGCTTTGCCGACCTGAAGCAAACTGTTTATCATTTTGCGAAAGAGATGTTTGGCAAGGATACCAAGATCAGGTTCAGGCCTTCATTTTTTCCTTTCACAGAACCAAGTGCTGAAATAGATATCACTTGTCTGATATGCAAAGGCAAAGGCTGCAATATCTGCAAGTACAGTGGCTGGGTTGAAATCGGTGGAGGAGGTATGGTTGATCCTAATGTATTGCAGAACTCTAGCATTGATCCACAGAAATATTCGGGCTTCGCCTTTGGTATGGGTATTGAAAGAATTACCATGCTTAAATACCAGATTAAAGACCTGCGCCTTTTTACTGAGAATGATGTACGCTTTTTGAGACAATTTACCTCCCTCGGGTAAAAATTGAGCCTATAGGGCTCTTTAAACCCTGATTCAGATTATTTTAATTCCATCTATCTTTTTTTCTATTTTTTGCGTATAAAGTGATATATTAAATTGATGTATCATGATAGAATGATATCACTTTCGCTCAATATCAATAGATTAATTAGTTTCTCTTATTGCGATTGAGCCGTAAAAATTTAAAAATAACAAATTGATTATCAAATTGTTATATAAAATATATCCGTATAAATTCTTGCATTTAGCATTTTGTTTGCTCAGTTTTGTCGTAAGAAAATTAAACGGGCTATTGAATAATTTAGAAATAATTATTTACAGCCATGATTAAAGATTATTATAAAGCTGGAGTTCCTAAACCTCCAGTATTCATTTCAGGATTTCACGCCCTATATATTCGAGCTGAATATAGGCTATCTACTATTATTCCCAGGGCTTATATCGCATTTATTTCAAATTCTAACAACCAATAAATACATTTAGATTAAACGATTCGATTATGAAGAAAGCAATATTTAGAACAGACCACTTATATAAATACCTTCTTGCCTTTTCTATAGCTATTATATTCTTTGGATGTCAGGAAAAAAAATCAATTAAAAACGAGATGCCTGTTCAGGAAGATAGTAAAAGAGCTTTGAGACCTATAGAGCCATCCAAAGCAAGTTTGCTTCCGGAGTTTTCTCCATTGACTAAAAATGAAAATACAATTCTTGGTATTCCTTTAAAGGATTTGCCTTCGGTAAAAAATATGCCTATTAAGAAATTTTTTGATTATAGTCTTCAATTCGTTGAGAATAAAGGCCAGTTAGAGCGTTTCTATAATTTCAGATCTTCCAATATCGGTAAAGTAGGTTTCTATACCAAGGCCTTTAATGGAGCTGCTTATTTTAGTAACAATGGAATAGAGTATGGTTTTTTGAAAGGCGGCCTTGAGAATGGTTACGCCAATTATAATAAGGAATACAAAAAGAAAAAACTATCAAAAGCAGAGAGATTAATTCAAACAGGCTTTTCTGTAAACTTTGTAAACTGTAATGAGCAGGCTCCGATGTCCGGACTTGGCCTCAATCATACTACCGTAAATTTTTTAAAAGGGAATCCGGGACAATTTATTACTGACATAAGGACTTTTAACAAACTGCAATATACTGGTCTGTACCCGGGAATTGATCTTATCTATTCTTCGATAGGTGGTCAATTAAAATACGATTTTATTGTGAAAGCAAATGCTGATGCGAACCTAATCCGGCTTAAATATAATGGAGTCAAAGATTTGACTATAACCAGTGATGGAAAATTGAATGTTGAAATTGACTGGGGAATTCTGGAAGATAAAAAGCCTTATAGTTATCAGTTGGTCAATGGTAAGGAGAAAGAAATAGATGTTAAATATTTTCTGGTGGATAAAAATACCCTTGGATTTAAAGTGATGAGCGACTATGATAAAACCAAAGATTTGGTGATCGACCCCTTCACTCTTGCCTGGGCTACATATATTGGAACCGCCACCAGTGATAACGGATACGTGGAATCTACAGTGATTGATGGTTCGGGAAGAGTGCTTGGTACAGGCTGGACGGATAATTCTTTTCCTATTGCAGCTTCCGGGAACGGTTATGACAAAACATACAATAACGGGAACGATGCTTATATTTTCAGATTAAATTCTGCAGGCACTACGATGGATTACGTAAGTTACCTTGGAGGAGGAGGTGATGAAGTGGGAACTGGTATTGCAATAAATTCATTAGGAGATATCTGTGTAAGCGGCCATACCAACTCTTTTAACCAAAGCACATTTAAGGAAAATTCTACGACCACTTTGACCGTTACTACAGGGACTGTAGTGGTAAATGTTGCCACAATTGGGGCCTATGGAGCTGCGGATAATATTGTTCTGGTAAATGGAGCAAATACTATGTATGGGACTATAGTTAGTTGGGTTAATGGTACTTCAATGAATGTAAATATTACTTCTGTTTCAGGTGCCGGAACATTTACTACTTGGGCAATATCTGATATCATTCAACAACCCTTCCCAACAACAGCAGGCTCGATACAGCCCAACAAAACAGGTGCTGATGCTAATGAAGATATTTTTTATGTCAGGCTTAACGCCTCATCCCCTTATAATTTAATATATGGCACCTATTATGGAGGTACAG
>DATMOV010000102.1:0-3492 GCA_035568055.1 Cytophagaceae bacterium | reverse complement strand
AGCAGATTCTCTGGATTTTGTGATTGAAAATATGGGACCAAAAATTAATACTCAATACCCTGAATATGTACCAGTGGTTTCCGCTGATGAGCATGTGCTGATATTTACCTCCAGAAGGCCCAACACTACAGGGGGCGGAACTGACCCAGGTGATAATAAATATTACGAGGACATATACATATCCTATAAAGATGCCAACGGACAATGGCAGACTCCGGAAAATCTTGGTAACAATGTGAACACTGAGTTGCATGATGCCAATATCGGTCTCTCTCCTGATGGGCATAAATTATTTATTTACCGCGCTGACTTCGAAAAAAATAGCGGAGGAGATATTTATGTGAGTACTTTGCAAGGGAAAACCTGGTCTGTACCTGTTAAAATGGAAGGACACATAAACTCTAAAGACTGGGAGCCAAGCGCCACTATTTCCGCGGATGAAAAAACGATTTTCTTTACCAGTAACCGCGCAGGAGGGTTTGGAGGAACTGATATCTATTATGCAAAAATGAAACCCGACGGACATTGGGATGAACCGATCAATATGGGCCCGGAGATCAATACTAAATACGATGAAGACGCCCCTTACATTCACCCGGATAATAAGACCTTATTCTTTAGCTCACGTGGCCTCCGCACTATGGGAGGATTTGATATCTTCACCACTTTGTGGGATGATGAAAAGAAACAATGGGGAAAGCCTGAAAACGCGGGTTATCCGATCAATACTGCAGATGACGACATTTACTTCATCTGGTCCGCCGATGGGACCAAAGGATATTTTTCTTCCTGGAGGCAGGACACTTATGGGGAGAAAGATCTGTACGTAATTCACCGCCCAGGTGGAACATCAAACCTTTTAGTGCTGAAAGGAAATGTTTATGATCATATAACCAAGAAACCCCTGGGCTCAAAACTTACGATTACAAACCTTGAAACGCATGAAGTGGAAGGTACCTTTATGTCAAACTCTGAAACAGGAAAATTTGTGCTTGCATTACCCCATGGCAACCACCTTGGAATTGCAGTAGAAGCAAACGGATACGTATTCTATTCCGAAAACTACAACTACCCGGCAAGCAATCCTTTCTTTGAGGTGAAGAAAGATATTTACCTGGATCCTGTCAAAGTTAATAATGTTATCCAGGTGGGAACTACCATCGTGCTGAAGAATATTTTCTTCGACTTTGACCTTGCCACTTTGCGCGAAGTTTCTAAAACTGAGCTTGAAAGACTGGACAAATTCCTGACAGAAAATCCAGATGTCGAAATCGAAATTTCCGGACATACTGATGACA
The DNA here is from genome assembly GCA_035568055.1 of Cytophagaceae bacterium. Lineage (GTDB taxonomy): Bacteria > Bacteroidota > Bacteroidia > Cytophagales > Cytophagaceae > DATMOV01. Next base: position 2,194 of record DATMOV010000102.1, on the reverse strand, counting down.
AGGGTAAAGACAAATACAACCAGAAGCTTTCTGAAAGAAGAGCTCAGTCAGTTGTCGACTACCTTGTGGCCCGTAGCATAGACAAGAAAAGACTGGTAGCCAAAGGTTATGGAGAATCTAAACCTGTAGCAGCCAACGACACTGAAGAAAACCGACAGCTGAACAGAAGAACTGAGCTGAAGATTATTGGGAAGAAGTAGTATTTAGTTCTGAGTCATAGTGCTCAATGCTGAGAAAAAAGACCGTGGTTTAATTGCCATGGTCTTTTTTTTAGGATTATCAATAAATTATATGATTGGCATATTTTTCCTAAACCATTCATCAGGTGAATTTGCAAACAAGAACTAACCGAAGCCGATAGAACAGCAAAAAAAATGAAACGAGAAAACGCCATACAAATATTTGAAGACAAAAAGGCAAGGACTCTTTGGGTGCCAAACAAGAAAAATGGTATTTATCAATTGTAGATGTGATTGCTATACTTACTGAATGCATTGACCCTGCTGCCCATTGGAGAAAACTCAAACAAAGACTCAAGCAGGAAGGAAATGAAAACATGACGAACTGTCACGATTTAAAAATGGAAGCTACTGATGGCAAAATGCGAATTACTGATGTAGCCGACACCGAACAGCTTTTCAGGTATTTGCAAAAGATAATTTGGTTAATACTTCAAAAGTCATCCGATGACTGATAAAGAATCTCATTAAGGCTGCATACAGGTGAGTCATCGGGTGACTCACGATTATTCCAGCATCTCCCGCAATCCTGTAAATTCTTAAATTCAGCAAATTCTGATTCAGACTTTCTTTGCATCCTCGACAAATGAATTTTCCCCACCCTAAATTTTCCTCGCCTTAGCCTATAGTAACACCCACAAAAAAAAAGCGCATCTCTCGATGCGCTTTTTCCAAAAAGGAGTCACTGTGCTTTTAACTTTACTTAATAAAAATCTTTATGCCGGCGGCCTAGACGGCTTTTAACTTCAATTTTTTTGTCAGCTCCTGGATAGAGGTATTGAACTTACGATCGGTATCCATCATATCGCTCACTGCTGTGAGAGCATGGATAACTGTGCTGTGGTCTCTGCTTCCAAAATGAAAGCCGATAGATTTAAGAGACATCGTGGTATATTCTTTGGCAAAATACATAGCCACCTGGCGGGCAACTACAATTTCTCTTTTTCTGGTTTTGGCTTTCAGAGATTCTACCGTTACATTGAAGTACTCGGATACAAATTTCTGAATGTAATCTATACCAACTTCAGAGTCTATATCCTGAACGATGTTTTGTAGAATTTGCTTGGCAAGCTCCAGGTCAATTTCTTTTTTATTCAAAGAAGCCTGAGCGATCAAAGAGATCAGAACGCCTTCAAGCTCTCTGATATTTGTATCAATGCTATAAGCAAGATATTCTATGACGCTTTCTGAGATCTTGATATTATCTCCTTGCAATTTCTTCTGTATGATCGCGATCCTGGTTTCAAAGTCAGGCTGCTGCAGGTCTGCGGTCAGTCCCCATTTGAACCTTGAAAGCAATCTTTCCTGTAAACCTTTAAGGTCTTTAGGAGGCCTGTCGCTGGTCATGATCAGCTGTTTGCCGGATTGATGCAGGTGATTAAATATCTGAAAAAATATGTCCTGAGTTTTTTCCTTTCCTGAGAAAAATTGGATGTCATCAATGATAAGCACATCTACCTGCAGATAGAAATGTGTAAAGTGCTGAAGGTTATTATTTGTAATCGCCTCAATGAACTGATTAGCGAATTTCTCTGAGGAAACATATAATACAAATTTGTCAGACGTGGCTTTCTTTTTGATCTCATTGCCTATCGCCTGCACCAGATGAGTTTTTCCTAGTCCTACCCCACCGTATATCATCAGCGGATTAAAAGCGGTGACTCCGGGTTTATCAGCCACAGCATAACCTGCCGAACGTCCCAGCCTGTTGCAATCACCTTCAATGAAAGTTTCAAAAGTATAATTGGCGTTAAGCTGCGAGCTTATGCTATGCTTATCCAGGTTCTTCAGTTCAAACGGGCTCGTATAATTGCTTTCTTTTACATTACCAGGTTGGTTCTTGCCATTATAGGCTGTCGACGCTGTTTTGGTTGTGGCAGAGCTATTCATAGAAAATGGTTTGTTGGCATCCATTGTCTTATTGACTGTAATTGAATATTCGAGTCTTCCTTCAG
>DATMOV010000101.1:0-4078 GCA_035568055.1 Cytophagaceae bacterium | reverse complement strand
AGTGTTTACGACACATACGCCTGAGAAAGCCGGCAATGAAGAAATTAGCCTGAAGCTTCTTGATGAGATGAGTTTTTTCAGTGGTGTTCCTTTGGAAGAAGTTAAGAAAGTCTCCCACATAAAAGATGATACTCTGAACTTTACGCTAGCTGCCTTAAATATGTCAAAAATCGCGAATGGCGTTTCCAAAATACACGGTATAGTCGCTAATACCATGTGGGGAGGTAATGATGGAATCTGTAAGATTATTTCAATCACTAACGCTCAGAATAAGAAATTCTGGATGGACTCTGAGCTTGAGCATTGCCTGGATATGAACGATGACGCAGGGCTCATGAAGAGAAAAAGTCAGATGAAAAGAAACATGCTCGAAATAGTCGCAGACCAGACCGGTAAAATAATGGATGAAAATGTTCTTACCATTGTATGGGCAAGACGATTTGCTTCCTACAAAAGAGCGGACCTGATCATAAAAGATCTTGACAGATTCCTGAAACTTGTAACAAGAGCGGAAAACTCCATACAGGTGATCTGGGCAGGAAAACCCTACCCGGAAGATTATGGAGCCATTGATCTGTTTAACCAACTCATCGGTATCACCAATGATCTTCCACGATGTGCAGTTCTTGTTGGTTATGAGATGAAGCTTTCTTCAGTTTTGAAAAAGGGGGCTGATGTATGGCTTAACACTCCGAGATTTAGCAGAGAGGCCTCAGGCACAAGCGGAATGACAGCCGCCATGAATGGAGCTGTCAATTTCTCCATTCCGGATGGCTGGGTTCCGGAGTTTTCACAGCATGGCAAAAATTCATTCGTCATTCCTGTCAATCCTACCGCTTCCTATCCCGAACAGGATAACGAAGATCACAGCAACATGATGAATATACTGGAGCATGAAATTATTCCTGTTTATTACCAGGAGAAAAATAAATGGACAGGTATTGTGAAGTCAGGAATGAAAGACATCATACCAGTTTTTGATTCTGACAGAATGGTCAGGGAATACTACGAGAAACTTTATAATTATTAACAATTCTGCTGGTAATTAAAATGCTTACTACGCTGCTCTCTCCTGTTTTTGGGATTCAACAGTAGGAGGATTTTAGCATAATTTCAAATCCTGATAATGATTTAATAATTTCATAGTATCATTAAAGGTATATATTAAAGGGATGCCTGTTTTGACTTCCAGCTTTGGCACATCACTTGTTGAGATATTTCAATATGTCTGATTAAAGCTCTGAGTGAATTCCCATGCGCTGCGAGCAATACTGTTTTATCTCTGACTAAATACGGCACTATAGCTTCATAATAATATTGAACTGTTCTTTTTTCAGTATCCTTTAAAGATTCAGTGACTGGCAATAAAGAGAAATCAATGTCTTTATATTTCGATTCGTACTTCGGATGTCGGCTGTCATCGGCAGTAAGTGCAGGCGCTGCCGCATCAATGAATATCAGGATTTTTATGATGATATATATCAGATTCCATTACGAGTGTTATCATCGTTTAAATGAGTTATGACAAGTAGCTTTGAATAAAGAAATATAGGCATGTATTGAAATTACTGATAAACGGTGAAAATAGGCAGAATATTTAGTCGCAGAATTAATAAATGCTTTGGAAGTATATTTTAACTTTACAAAAATTAATAAATCTTCTAATGTACAGAATGTTATATTTTTATATTTTCCTCCTTATTCTTTTTTCATGTAAAAAGGAAAGAGAGAAGTTTACCCCTAGGTATATGCCTCTTACAGAAGCAGTGTATGCTTCAGGGAAAATCAAATCATTCAATGAATACAAAGTTTATTCAACCGCATCAGGCTTGCTTAAAAGCAGAAAAGTCAGTGAAGGTGATATTATTCATGAAGGACAGGTAATAGCTGAAATACAAAGCGATGTCAGCGATATAAGAATGAATAATTCCCAGATGTTGCTGAAGCAGGCCGAAAAGAATTCTTCTTCCGATTCTCCCATTCTGCTTGACCTTAAATCTCAGATTGGATCGGCAAGATTAAAAATGGAAAATGATTCATCAAATTTTTTTCGTTACAGCGATTTACTCAAACAAGGAATCGGGATCAAAGCCGATGTGGAAGCAAGGGAGTTGATATATAAGACTTCGAAAAACAATTACCTGTCTGTTTGTAAAAGATATATTAATACCAAAGAACAACTTGAAACAGATTATAAAAACGCGGGTAGCCAGGTTCAGATAAGCTACAGTACAAAGAATGATTTTGAAATAAAGAGCATGATCGACGGGAAAGTATATGCGCTTTATAAGGAAGTGGGAGAGATGATTAATCCACAGGAACCTGTTGCCCTGATAGGAGATGATAAGAGATTTATCATTGAACTTTCGGTGGATGAATTGGATATTAATAAAATTAAAATCGGGCAAAAAGCGCTGATCACGATGGATACTTATGGGGAAAAAGTATTTAACGCGGTGATTAAGAAAATATATCCGCTTCTCGATTCACGCACGCAGACTTTTACGGTAGACGCGGAATTTGTTGATCCCCCACAGCATCTATACCCGGGACTTACATCTGAAGCGAATATTATTATCAGCCAAAGCAAAAGATCGCTGGTTATTCCTTCGGGTTTTATCTTTGTCGGAGACAGTGTGATCCTCGAAAAAGGAACAAAACACAAAGTCAAAACAGGGCTGAAGAATCTTGAATATGTCGAGATCCTGAATGGCATTGACAGTACAACCGAGGTGTACAAACAATAATCGGAATGAAACAAGGGCTGATTCTGCGCATCGCGAAAACTCACTTATTTTCAAGATTAAAACAATCTATGATTGCCGGGCTTGGCGTAACCTTCGGTATAAGCATGTTTATTGCTATGATAAGCTTTATGACCGGAGTGAATGTGCTTCTTGAAAAATTAATGCTCAGCAGCACTCCTCATATTCATATTTACAACGACATTAAAACGAACAGAAAATCAATCCTTGATATTATACATAATCCGGATAAGAATTTCAATGTGGTGCATAATGTAAAGCCAAAAGATGAAGAACAAAATATAAAGGATGGGTTGCCGATAACAGACATCATCAAGAAAGACCCCCATGTCTATGGTGCTTCCCCGCTCGTTACTTCACAGGTTTTTTACAATTATGGTTCCACACCTATTAATGGAAGTATTTCCGGTGTTGATATTCTTGAGCAGGATAAGCTTTTTAACCTGAGCGAAAAAATTATAAAAGGGGATTTACACGACCTGCTTTCTGTCAACAATGGAATAATCATTGGTTCTGGTCTCGCTGAAAAACTAAATATTGGAATTAATGACAGAGTGAATATTACCACACCAACAGGAGCTCAGATTCAGTTAACCATCGTGGGCATCTTTACGTCAGGTATTTCCATGATAGATAATGTCATGTCCTATTCAACATTAAATACGGCTCAGAAAATTATGGGGAAAAGTAATGACTATATCACGGATATTAATATCAAGTTAAAAAATATTGACGATGCGCCCATGATGGCGAAGACTTTTGAAAGACAATTTGACTATAAGGCGGATGACTGGCTTACTGCTAATGCTGAAATTCTTGTAAGCTTCACGTTACGGAATGTAATTACTTATGCCGTTTCAATCGCTTTGCTTATTGTAGCCGGATTTGGTATTTATAATATCCTTACTATGATGATATACGAAAACATGAATGATATCGCGATACTTAAAGCGACAGGTTTCACCGGAAATGATATCATGAAACTTTTTTTAACAGAGGCGTTGCTGATAGGAATGACAGGAGGTATCGCTGGTCTTTTATTAGGCTACCTCATATCTCTGGGTATTTCGAATATTCCATTTCATTCCAAAGCAGTCATAAGCATGGACCATATGCCGGTAAACTTTGATCCTCAATATTATTTTTTCGGATTATTCTTTGCACTTATGACAACTGCTATTTCAGGCTTTCTTCCAGCTAGAAAAGCTTCTAAAGTAGATCCTGTATCCATCATAAGAGGAAAATAATGAAAGAGATCATTTTAAAGGCGGAGAACATCACTAAATATTTTTATGAACCCGCGAAGTTCAAGG
>DATMOV010000100.1:0-9429 GCA_035568055.1 Cytophagaceae bacterium | reverse complement strand
AAGCTTGCGGAGCTTTCCAAAAATGATGAAAAAGAATTTGAGAAAAAATGGGATGATATCGCCGTATTTGTAAAATATGGTATGATCAGCGATGAAAAGTTCAACGAGAAAGCGAAAGATTTCTGTCTGCTGAAAAATGACAAGTCGGAATATTTTACGATTGAAAAGTATAAAGAACATATCGCGGCTAACCAGACTGATAAAGACGGAAATGTAGTAGCGCTTTACACCACAGACCCAGGCAAGCAGGATACATACATCCAATCTGCCAGAAAAAGAAATTATGATGTATTGATGTTGAACACCATTATTGACAGCCACTTCATAGGGCTGCTGGAGAGAAGATCTGAAAAATTCTCTTTGAAAAGAGTCGATGCCGATATTATTGATAAGCTGATCGACAAAGACCAGAAGATGGAAAGTGTGCTGTCTGAAGATCAGAAAAATAAAATAAAGGAGGTTTTTCTGAAGGTGATGAATGACCCGAAGAAAGTACTTATTCTGGAATCGCTCGCTCCCGATGAGCTTCCCGTATCGGTAACATTGCCTGAATTTAACAGGCGTATGAGAGATATGGCAGCGACCGGAGGAATGAATTTTATGGGCATGATGCCGGAAACCTATAATGTCATTATCAACACAAATCATAAAATGATCCAGAAAATACTTGACGCGCCAGAAGACGATAGTCGTGCCAAGCTTGCCCGCCAGGCTTACGATCTTGCTCTTTTATCCCAGGGCATGCTCAAAGGAAGCGAGCTGACGAACTTTATTCAGAGGAGTGTGGAGTTATAATAAAGTCTATGGTCTATAGACCACAGTCCACAGCAGGTAGCACTGGGTTGTAGGCTGTGGTCTGTCGTTTGTTGACTATACTAAAACACTCAACTTACACGTTATTATAAGGTTGAATATTCCCAATGTCCTTTTTAAGAAAATACTTCTTACTGATATTCCTGCTGATATGCGCCTGCCCGGCTTTCGCGCAGAATGACTCTGTGCCTCCGGAAAAAGACATGATGAAAATAGACTCTATAGCCGGGCTGAATAAAAAGAAGAAAACTTATATCGACAGCCTGGCCGCAAAAAATGCCTTGAAGAAAAAGAAGGTAAAGAAAAAAGTTTTCTACGGATTAAAAACCAGGAAAGGGTTTACAAAAAAAGGGATAGGAAAGAGGATGGAAGTGGAAATGTTCTACACCTTAAAAAAATGGAAAGATCCCAATCCTTATGCCAAAGAGATCTATGTCTTTGATATGAGAAAACAGCAGGTGCTGAAGTTGGATGCCATAGACCCCAAAAAGAAAATAGATTACCTGCTCATGCATGGCCCTTATAAAAAAATGCATGGTGATAAGATCCTGGAAGAGGGAATTTTTTTTGTGGGCACCAAACATGGCCGATGGGAGCTATATGACAAGGATTTTATGCTGATGGATAAAACTAAATATTACAAAGGCTGGCCCAAGGAATCAAAGCTTAGCTTTTATGATGGCGCGCAAACCAAACTGAAAGAAGTGCTTCCTCTTGAATTCGGCCAGCGTAATGGCGACTATTTTATTTTCAAAGAAAATGAAGAAGTTCTTATACAGGGCCATTACAAAGACGATTTGAAAGCCGGTATCTGGATAGAGTATTACCCAGATATCAAACAAAGAAAAAAAGAAATCCACTATCCCAAAGATCCGCTTCATGATAAAACAAAGCCCTTTGTTTTTCGGGAGTGGGATGAAAAAGGAAATCTGGTGATGGAGAATGGAAAAAAGGTAGAGGTCAAACAAAAGATCCAGCCCAAAAAGAAAACAGTGGTGAAGAAGCCGCCTGTGAAACCACCTGTTAAGAAGCCTGAAGTGAAACCACCGATAAAGAAACCTGCAGTGAAGAAATGAAATTGAACAAGTAATTATTCGTTGTTGAAGAGAAAGGCGAATGTTTTTTCTCTCTGCTAACTCAGGGTCCAAGTTAGCTCACCCGCAAAACCCTTCACACAAAACTTGAACCAGGATGGGAGAATGTCTGAATAACGCGTCATTGCGAGGCAAATAACTTGTTGTTCAAAGTAATGCATTAAGAATCTTGCGCGCTTTTTCTAAATGAAATGCCGAAGCAATCCGGTAGATCCACACGCTTTACCACCGGATTGCTTCGGCATTTCTTTAATATACATTCATATTTAACCGCATATTTTTCTTTTCAAATTAAGAGTCATTTGCCTCGCAATTGACGATCAACTTTCTTGAGTTGACGGATATGGTGGCACACAGACCATCCACTATGTCTCGTCCATTAATTCTCAAATCCCACAAATCCTGATTCAGACAGCCTACTCACTAAACAAATTCCCCATCTGCGCTGGTGGAATAACATTGAGGTGTTTGTAAGCGATGTCGGTGGCTTCGCGGCCGCGGGAGGTTCTTTTGAGATAGCCTTCTTTGATTAAAAATGGCTCGTACACTTCTTCAATGGTCTCGGCTTCTTCGCCGCAAGCGGTGGCAATGGTGGAAATACCTACAGGGCCTCCTTTAAACTTTTCGATGATGGTCAACAAAATTCTGTTGTCCATTTCATCGAGACCATTATGGTCTACGTTGAGCGCTTCCAATGCCATCTGGGCAATGTCAAGCGTAATGGTGCCTTTGCCTTTTACCTGCGCGAAATCGCGGGTGCGCCTTAAGAGATTATTGGCAATACGGGGAGTTCCCCTGCTTCTCCTTGCTATCTCGTGAGCTGCCTTTTCATCTATAGGTGTTTCAAGAATGGACGAGGATCTTTTAAGTATGGTGCAAAGCAGTTTAGCATCATAATATTCCAGCCTGGCATTGATGCCAAATCTGGCGCGCAGCGGAGAGGTGAGCAAGCCCGCACGTGTGGTGGCGCCTATCAGTGTAAATGGATTCAAGCCTATTTGTACGCTTCTGGCATTAGGGCCCGAATCGAGCATGATGTCGATCTTATAATCTTCCATTGCTGAATACAGGTATTCTTCGACGACAGGATTCAAACGGTGAATCTCATCAATGAATAACACGTCATTGGTATTCAGGTTTGTTAAAAGCCCTGCCAGGTCGCCGGGCTTTTCCATCACCGGTCCGGAAGTGATCTTAATCCCTGCTTGCAGTTCGTTCGCTATAATATATGAAAGAGTGGTTTTACCCAGTCCGGGAGGACCATGCAAGAGCACATGATCCAGCGCTTCGCCTCTTTGCCTGGCTGCGGTTACAAAAACACGCAGATTCGCCAGGATTTTTTCCTGTCCGGTAAAATCTTCAAAGCTCAGCGGCCTTAAGGCTTTTTCAATTTCCTTTTCACCCGGAGTCAGGTTTTCACCCTCTCCTTTTAAATAATCTTCGCGCATAATGTTTGGCTCGTGGAATTAGAGCCGTAGAGTTTATTATTATACTAATTTACTGTTTTCATCAGACATTCTCACCATTATCAAGTAACTTTGAGCAAATGGCGTTAAATGAATATTGAGCATCAGGATTGGTTCAGCGAGTGGTTTGACTCTCCATATTATCATATACTTTATAAGCACAGGGATGATATAGAGGCTGAATCCTTCATCAATAAGCTCATCAATCATCTCAAGATCCTGCCTCAGCATAAAATCATGGATCTGGCATGCGGCAGAGGAAGGCATGCCATTTATCTGAATAAAAAAGGATTTGATGTAACGGGAACAGATCTTTCTCCCAGGAGCATCGAATATGCTAAGCAATTTTCAAATTCCAGACTTAATTTTTTTGTCCACGACATGCGCGAGGTTTTCGCCGCAAAATCTTTTGATCTGATTCTGAATCTTTTTACCAGCTTCGGATACTTTGATCAAGAAGAGGATAATTATAAAGCGATTAAATCTATCGCTGACTCTTTAAAAAAAGACGGGCTGGCAGTGATAGATTTCATGAATACGCCTAAAGTCATTGCCAGTCTTGTGAAGGAAGAGCTCGTGGAAGTTGATGGAATAAAATTTTGTGTCAAGAAAAAACTGGAAGATGGTTTTATTACAAAAGACATCAGCTTTCATGCTGATGGAAAAGATCATCACCATATTGAAAAAGTGAAAGCGATTGGTAAAGAAGATTTTATAAAATATTTTAACTTTGCCGGATTACAGATTTTGGAAATATTGGGAGACTATCAATTAAATCAATATTCTGAAGCTTCATCAGACAGAATGATTTTTACGCTGAAGCACAATACCTAAGTTTAGAATATGACATTAAATCTTATCATACTTTTTTTATCCGCAGCGCTGGCCGGGATCGCTGTATTCTTTATCCCAAACCTCAGTACGAAAAGATTCAGGACGGTGCTTTCTTTCAGCGGCGCTTACCTTTTCTCCATTACAGTCATCCATATTCTTCCGGAACTTTTCCATGAAGCACACGATGTACGGCTCACCGGCATTTATGTACTTGGTGGTTTTTTTCTTCAGATGGTGCTTGAATATTTCTCTTCAGGCGTAGAGCATGGCCATATCCATGTGCATGAAGAGGACAGGTCCATCATGCCCTATTCCATACTCATTTCGCTTTGCCTTCATTCCTTTCTTGAAGGCACTTTGCTAACGCATCCTTCCCATAGTCATGGACATGAAGGAGTGGAACCGCTGCTTTATGGCCTGGTCTTACACAAGATCCCGGAATCTTTTGCTTTAATGTCCGTGCTGGTATATAGGCTTGAGAAAAAATACCTGGCCATGATTTTTCTGCTGATCTTTTCCGCCGCTTCGCCGCTGGGCATGATCCTGAGCAATGTTTTTCTAAAAAGCGATATTTTATCCGGGGAGTGGATTAACTTTTTATTCGCGCTCGTGGGAGGAAACTTCCTTTATATATCCACCACCATATTTTTTGAAACCAGTCCCAACCATAAGTTTAAAGCGAGAAAGCTTTTGATCACGATGTTCGGAGCTTCCTGCGCGATTTTGGCGGAGTACCTTTTGTAGTGCTAAGCTCTCAGTGACGAAAGTCATCCGATGACTCACAGGCATAAATTGAAATAAACAGAAATTATCAGTCATCGGATGACTAAACAACAATAAGACGATAGTCTTATTGTTGTTGTGATAATTTGATAAAAAAAAGAGGCTGGCTAATGCCAACCTCTTTCAACATTCAACCTCGAAGGATGTTAGTTCTGAAATTTAAGTTCCTGAAATAACCACCCCTCAATTATTTTTACTGTTTAATAAATTTGAATGCTTTCTGACCTACTCTGATTATATAAATTCCTTCGTGTAATTGAGAAATGTCAATTGACAATTTATTGTTTCCATTCTGAAGACTTACATTTTCATTTCTCTGGATCACTCCATTGGATGAAATTATTGTTAGAGTCTGGTCGCCATCGATGAGTGATTCTACATTTAATTCAACATTCTGAATGCCGGAAGCAGGGTTAGGAGAAATTTTTTCCGTTTCGGTATTGATGGTAGAAACTGCAGCCAATCTGGCTGATCCGCAAGGGCCATTATCTTGCCATGCTAGTCCTACGCCAGTGTGCGTATCAGGTTGTTCACCCTGAGTCCACCATTTGGCCTGGTAAATGTGTCCGCCATAAGATACGGTCATAGGTGGAGTATAAATACCAGTGACAGTCCATGCTGCAACGGTGCATGATCCGCCTGTAGAAGCGTTTACTGTTATTGAAACAGAAGCCGAAGCAGTTCCTGTAGAATTATCATACGCTTTAGCAGTGATGGTATATGAACCGGCGGCAACACCAGTCCAGCTATAAGAATATGGGGCAGCGGTTTTAGTGGTCAGTAAGGTTGATCCGTTATAGAATTCTACTTTAGAAATACTTCCGTCCGGATCCGATGCGTTGGCGCTGATGCTCACAGAAGCCGGCGCAGTAAATGTTGTTGCGTTACCTGGAGAAGTAAAGCTTACAGTCGGATTCTGGTTAACAGTTGCATTTGTTACACTCATGCTTACAGAAGCGGAAGCAGTTCCTGTAGAATTATCATAAGCTTTTGCAGTGATGGTATAAGAACCGGCAGCAACACTAGTCCAGTTGTAGGAATATGGAGCGGCAGTTTTAGTGGTCAGTAAAGTTGCTCCGTTATAGAATTCTACTTTAGATATACTTCCGTCCGGATCTGATGCTTTAGCGCTGATTATCACAGAAGCCGGTGCAGTGAATGTAGCTCCATTGCCAGGAGAGGTAAAGCTTACAGTCGGATTCTGATTCACTGTTACGTTGGAACATGCGCCATTATCCTGCCATGCTAATCCTACACCAGTGTGCGTATCAGGTTGTTCACCTTGAGTCCACCATTTGGCCTGGTAAATGTGTCCGCCATAAGATACGGTCATAGGTGGAGTATAAATACCAGTGACAGTCCATGTTGCAACGGTGCATGATCCGCCTGTAGAAGCGTTTACTGTTATTGAAACAGAAGCCGAAGCAGTTCCTGTGGAATTATCATAAGCTTTCGCTGTGATGATATAAGAACCAGCGGCAACACCAGTCCAGCTATAAGAATAAGGAGCAGTCGTTTTAGTGGTGAGTAAAGTTGCTCCGTTATAGAATTCTACTTTAGAAATACTTCCGTCCGGATCCGATGCGTTGGCGCTGATGCTCACAGAAGCGGGGGCAGTGAAAGTAGCTCCATTGCCCGGAGAAGTAAAGCTTACCGTTGGATTCTGATTCACTGTTCCGCCCAAAGATTTAACTTTAGTGTCGATCGCGGAAAGGAGAGAGTTTACTCCTGTCGCGTCTTGAGATAATTCCCAGATCATAATTCCTCCTGCCGAACCCCACGCAAGTTGGGTCTTAGACTGCATCGTAGGAATTCCATTATAATAGTCTGTTCCGAACTGATCAAGGTTTGGATTCGCGCCATTTGCTATGAGAACGCTAAATCCATTCCAGCTTGGCCTTGCATAAAAAGGAACACCGAGTATTACTTTTGATTTAGGGCATCCTCTTGTACTTACCCAATAGGTAATGGCCGACTGGGCGAAATTGTATGAAGAGTGATTTGGCTCAGATGTATTGTCATAAGCCATTACATTGATGTGATCAACATACCCAAAGACAGAAGCAGGAATTCCTTGTCCTGAATAATTGTCTGCGGCGACTGCGGTGCTTAATTGTTTTCCTGCTCCATGTAACGTATTGGAAAGTTGCAGCATTAATGCCGCATAGTTATTAGAAGTAGAGGTTGTAGGATATTCCCAGTCTACATCTACGCCATCCAGGTTATATGTGTTAACGAGGCTCATGGCACCGTTGACAAAATTCGTTCTCCCTGCAGCGGTAGATGCCAGTGCTTCAAAAGTGGGGTTAAGAGGTGTTCCGCCATCACTCCAGCCTCCAATTGCTATGAATACCTTTTTGCCCGCAGCATGGGCATTTGAAACTATTTGCTGTAACATGGCAGGATTATCTATTGGCTTCAGATTACCGTCTGACATCGGAAGCGCAAAGGCATAATTAATATGCGTAAGCTTGGAATATTGAATTGCACCGGCTGAACCTGCCCAGGACGGATGATATCCTACTACTTTGAATTGTGCATAAGCACTCCCAGTGCCTATGAGCAAGCAAAGCAAAAAAATGATTTTAGAGAGAGTTTTTGTCATTTTATTTATTTTATTTAGGATTAATTTGATTGCAACATAGTATTTGGTATAGTATAGTTCTAATTTTTCTTTAAATATTTCTGTTGTTTTAATGCTTATAGTAAAATTATACCAATGATCTTAAATATTTATATTGTTGATAAATAGGTATTTAAATCACAATATAAAACCGTCATTTAAACACAAAGTATATAAAAAACAATAATATTATTTTGCAAAAACCTGGGTGGAAGAATGTAGGGCGGAGGATAGAATCGGGAGCAAAAATTTCAAATCTTGGAAATGGCCCAACTTGTCGAATGAGATAATAGATGAAAACGAAATTACGGGGAGGATTGAATTAGTCATCCGATGACTGATAGATCTCTCATTTACCCAAACCTTATAGGTGAGTCATCGGATGACGATCTCTGTACTCATCCCTCAGCACCAGTAGTTTCTTCCATCATCTGCTTCTGATAAAGCGCATAGTAAGCACCCTGCTTACCCATCAGCTCTTCATGCGTGCCGCGCTCGATGATTTCGCCTTCAGCGAGCATGAGGATATTTTTGGTGAGTTTGACAGATGAAACCCGGTGTGAGATAATCACTGTAGTTTTATCCTTCATTATTTTCTGAAGACTGTTGAGAATGGAATTTTCTGTTTTAGTATCCACCGCTGAAAGACAGTCATCCAGAATAAGGATCTTTGGTTCGCGGGCAACGGCTCTTGCAATGGATAGCCTTTGCTTTTGTCCGCCTGAGAGTGTGATGCCTCTTTCTCCCAATATGGTTTCAAATTTTTCGGGAAAGACGATGATGTTGTTGTACAGATCAGAATCTTTTGCTGCTTGTATCATCTGCTCTTCACTAAGATCCGTCTTGCCAAAAGCGATGTTGTTTTTTATTGAATCTGAAAAAAGAAATACATCCTGCGGTATATAACCGATTTGTCCGCGGAGGGAATTGAGCTGATATTCCCTGATGCCATGTCCGTCAATAATAATTTTTCCTGAGGTGACATCATACATACGGCAGATCAGGTTGGCGATGGTACTCTTGCCCGAACCTGTTGAGCCAACGATGGCCAGCGATTCTCCTTCTTTCACTTCAAAAGAAACATCTTTTAAAGCTTGTATTCCGGAGTCTGGATAGGTAAAGCTTACGTGATCGAAGACGATTTTTCCGTTGATCGGTTTAACAAGATTTTTTTCTGAAACGATTTCTGTTTTTGTATGCAGAAATTCATTGATACGCTGCTGCGATGCTTCAGCGCGCTGTATGAGGCTGCTGGTCCAGCCCAACGCGGCGACAGGCCAGGTAAGTTTGTTGAGATAAAAAATAAATTCGGTGATGTTGCCATAAGAAATTTCTCCGTGAATTACCTGCTGGCCGCCAATAAAAATTACCAGGATACTGCTCAGTCCTGTCAGCATCATGATGAGCGGAAAGAAAAACGAATTGATCACAGTAAGCTTTAGTGACTGTGTTCTGTATTTATTACTTTCTTCAGCGAATTTTTCTGTCGAATCTTTTTCTCTTACAAATGCTTTGATCACTCTGATGCCGGAAAAAGATTCCTGCACAAAAGTGGAGAGTCGTGCAAGCCCTCGTTGGATTTCCAGTGATCTTTTATTGATGAGGCTATTAATAAAGTAAATGCTGATCGAAAGGATAGGAAGAGGAAGAAGTGTATATACACTAAGCTCTACATTAACCATAAGCATAATGGGTATGGTGATCGCAAATTTCACGATCAGGTCTATGATATACATGATGGCAGGTCCCAGGTACATCCTCACCTGGCTCACATCTTCGGAGATCCTGGCCATGAGGTCGCCGGTATTATTTTTAC
>DATMOV010000099.1:0-10966 GCA_035568055.1 Cytophagaceae bacterium | reverse complement strand
ATATTAAATGTCGTTCCATTTCCCGGAACAGATTTCAATTCTATGGAAGCATTTAGTTTTTCAATAATTCCTTTGACAATGTATAACCCTAAACCGGATCCGGTGGAATCCTCAGCAAGACGATAAAACATATCGAAAATTTTTTCGTGATATTCTTTTTCAATCCCTCTTCCATTGTCTTCTACTGAAATCAAAATATTGTCTGGAAACGATTGAACTGAAATATTAACAAAAGGATGTTCCTGCTCTGTATTATGATAAAGGATGGAATTTGAAATCAAATTATTTAAAAGAATGTTAATCCTTGAATTGTCTGAATAAAACAATTCGCTTTTTTCAATGTGATAATTGAATGATATTCTTTTAAAATTATCAAGGTAGCATAAAGATCCGATCGACTCACTTATCAAGCGTTCAAAATCAATATTCTCAGACGTAGTTTCAAGTCTTTCGTTTCTGGAAAAATTTGTGAGATCTTTAATTATTTTTAATAATCTTTTCACATTACTTTCAGTCATTGAAAGATATTTCCGAATCGCTATTTCGTCAGGATCAATTTTTGCCAAATTAAGGATTCCTAAAATAGAAGTGAGGGGGGCTTTTAAATCATGAGATGCGGAATATACAAACCTGTCCATTTCATCATTTATTTTTTGAAGCTCATTATACTGCTCCTGAATTTTTAATTCATTTCTCCGCCTTGCGGAAATATCTCTGTAATTCGTCACTATCGCTTTCACACTTTCATCGTTAAGAAGATTCGTTGAGCAACCGTCAATCCAAATATATTCTCCGGCTTTATTTATAATTCTCAGTTGTATTTCAATTGCCTTGTTGGGATTATTAATGATCTCTATAAACCGTCCATTCAGATACGACACATCTTCAGGATGTACTAACTCAAATACATTTTTGCCTATTCGTTCTTCGGATTGATAGCCGATTATTCCAACGGAAGCGGGACTTGAATATATAGCATCACCTTTCTCATCGGTAAGTACAATAGCGTCATTACTATTTTCAATGAGTGCCCTGAATTTCTTCTCGCTTTGACTGATTATCTTTTCATTCTGCTGGATCTGATTGATGTGTGAATAGATCTTATTTACCATCCAGTTAAAGTTCCTGAAGAGTATTCCTATTTCGTCTTCAGAATGATTTTTTCGAAATAAAATTGGAACAGAATCTGAAAAATTTCCTTTTACCACATCTGTAATAGACTTAGATAAATCAATAATTGGTCTGGTAAAAATCGAAGAAAAGATAAAACTAAGAACAATACTTAGCATTATTGAAACTGATACAGTAAGAAATAAAATAATATTATAAATACGATTTAGATTTTCGTAGGAATGATTTACAGCATTAATAATACTTGATATTGAAACTTCAAAAATGGAATTGAAATTTTTAAGCGCAAAAGTCAATCCGCCACCCTGATCAATGCCGATTTCGTGATCTATCGTTACCCATTTATTAAAATCTTCCTGATAATACTCAATCAAACTATATAGTTTAATTTTATCTTCTTTCTTTATCTTCTGGTTTTCTTCAACGCTCTTAATCAGAAGACCAATATTTATGTTATGAAGATTGAGATATTTTGGATCTTTCCGAAGGCTGTACTCATTTTCATTTCTTCTTATAGTTAATAAAATTTTTAAATCCACCTGGTCAGACAAATTTTCAACACTTTCAACACTTTCGGTCATTGATCCCTCCAAACCAAAGTCCCGGAATCCTCTTTCCTTGATTAGTTTTATAAAGGTAGAATAGGTTTGATTGTATTCATTAAGTTCAGCTTTCAACTTTTTGAGATTTGATTTGACATTTCTATCAGCTTCCTCTTCTGACTCCAGTGAATCAATCTTATTAATTGTTGATTGAAGAAGAGTTTTATGTTTATCAATGTAAAAACTATTTCCTGTTAAATAGAAGTTGTAATTTTTCGAATCATAAATAACAAATTGAAACTGAAGCTTATTTAAGATCAGAATATCGGAATAAACCTTATTGACTTTCTCTTTAAATGCGATATTCCTCTCTCTATTATAGTATATTTTATAAAAGAGAAATGAACCAAATACTATGATTAATGTGAATAAAAGAAAGATTAGAAGCAGTTTAGTCTTTATTGTCTTTAATTTTTTTCCGGCAAATCCAATCAGCTTATTAACCATAATGTTAAAATTTCAAATTTTTCCTGCTATGTGATATATGTTCCTTCTACGGATCAGGAAATTTTACAGCTAAAAATGTATGTTAAGAAAATGTTATTATTAGGAACCTCTCCCAGTAATGTCAGGTAGGTACTATGAGCCGGACTTAAAGAACGGTGGCAACGCCCAAAAAATCATTATTCTGATTATTGTGTGAAGCAAATTGCAGAAGCAGAAGAATAAATCTTAAATACATCATTTGTATCATTCCCCTTTTTATCTGTCTGCAAATCATGATAATGAAAAGCCCGGGAACATTGTAATTTGATTTCGAAATTGGTGAAAGGAAAAGACTATGCTTTTAAATAAAATAGAACAGGAACTTTAAACCAAGAATTGATTCTTTCCTACTAAGTACGGCTCAAGCCACTCTATATTTCCTATTATTAATCATAAAGCTTACTTATTCTTGTAGTCCGGGTTTTGGTAAATAGCTGGATTTGAAGACACTTCAATTTGTATAATCAACGGGTTTATAAGCTTAAGGCTGGTCAGGAGAATCCTCCTTCTTCCAACTGAAAATAAATTTAGTCCCACTTCCTGATTCACTTTCAACCCATACTTTTCCTTTAAACTGATCCTCTATAATTTTTCTCACAATGGATAACCCCACTCCTGTGCTTTCATCTTTATTTTCTGTATGCAATGTCTTAAATATTTCAAAGATCTCTTTTTGTGCCTCTGCTGGTATACCGGGCCCATTGTCCTCAACTTCAAAAGTATAAAAGCCATTTTCTTCTTTGCCCTTTACATAAATAAGGCATTCCGATTTGTTATTATGCTTGATAGCATTGCTGATAAGATTAGAGAAAACTTGTGCGAAAAGTACTTTAGATCCATATATATGAATATCGTCCATCATAACACGGATCTTCACGTTGGGACTGCTTACCAAGGAGGCGCATAAATTTTCCAAAAGCATGCGGATTCCAACCTTTTCTTTTCTAATTTCTTTCCTTCCAATCTTTGAATATTCAAGAATGCCATTAATCATTTCAGTAAGATAGATCGCTCTCCCCTCAATCATAGATGCATATTCTGTAGCTTTGTAATGGGATTTTTCTTTGTCTTCTAATATCCATCTTGCCAGGACATTTATTCCCCTAACCGGTGCTTTAAGATCATGGGACACTATATAGGCAAAGCGCTCCAGGTCTTTGTTCGTCTTTTCAAGGTCTTTAACAGTTTCATTTAATTCCCAATCCTTTTGCTTTTTCTCCGTGATATCCCTGGCGATCCCATAAATCAATCCTTCCTTCTTAAATGCCGTCCAGGCAAGCCAGATATAATCTCCATTCTTGCAACGGTATCGGTTTTCTATAATAATATTATTAGTAATTTCCGGACTGACCACTATTTTATAAGTAGGATTATAGTCATCAGGATGGATAAACTGATACACCTCCTTTGACTTTAACTCATCAATACTCCAACCTAATAACCTTTCCCAGGATTTATTAAGATGAATAAATACTCCGTCTCTGCTCACGGCAAGCAGGTCAGGCGATAGATCAAAAAATAACGATTCAATATTTTCCTTTGACTGAGTACTTTTCATGATAAAAGTTAAAATACTAAAAATACTATTAGCTTTTACGGAAACCTTAGTGATAATAATATGACTATTTAAATATTTACTATAAACAGCCAGACTTGATCTTTCCTGATATTAATACGCCTGTCATGGATAGGTTTGAATTTCTAAAAGGCTCCACATAGTAAATTTCTTCAGCTTTCAGAGGTTCCACGCGCTATTCATAGAATTTATCCACCATCGTCCGAAAAGAGCAACCTGATACCGGAAACTTCCTCCAATAAGCAGGAACTTTTATTCTAAAATAATTCTCATTTAAAATTCCTAATTTTGCAAACATTACTTATCACATAAATTAAATATGCATTTTTTACGCTGCCTTTTAATTTGCTTTTTTTCATTCTTATCTTTTTCCGCCCAATCTCAGGACTCTTTACCAAAAGATACAGAAATTTCAAAAAGATCCTGGTATATCAGAATGATGCCGATGTCTATGGGAACAAGCGCCGTATATAGCACAACAGGGGTATCTATTCCTCAGGAAAATCTTCTTAAAAATCGAATTTCGCAAAATATTGAAGTAGGTTATTCATCTTCCATTGTTGATATAGGATTGTCCTATGGAAGAGTAAATTTCAGACAAGACTCGACTTCTTATCTCGAAGCCAGAATAACAATGGTTACTTGTCAAATAAAAAAATTCTCTAATGAGTTTTCAATTGGCTTCGGACATAGCTTTAATCCACATTATCCTGTCATGCTCGAGGCCGCCTCTACCATGCTATGGCAGGTTCATAAGAATTTTGGAGGGGGCTTGATTGTTGGTTATTATGATTTTGCAGGAAACCAGGGTGATTTTTCAAAAAATTTTTATGGCCTGTTTATAAGATACGGCCTGGCACGAAGTGAAACTGGTTCCTTACTTAGAAGAAGAAATATAATCCATAGACACCGCTGATAAATCATAAAAGAGCGTGGATTGGCAAAGATCTAAAGAATAGCAGCAATGAGGGTTTCGGCTTTCCCGGATTTTAAATAATGGCGCAGTTAAAATAAAAAATGAAATTGATTCTTGTTTTATTAATTCCGAAGACCTGGGTGCAGCGCTTGCAGAATACCCCAGGAGTAGAATAAATATATTACAGGATTTAATTGAAATTTATAATAAGACTGAATATTGTGGGGGTACTCATGCATTAAGTATTTGGCTTCTATTTCCAGGTGATATTATAAAGTGATACGGAGAAATAAATTCAATTAAAAATATTCAAAGTTTCAAACTTGTTTAATCCTCCGAATGATGGGTGTATTTTGAATTTATCTTGAAGTATGGTGGCGTAAATAGATCTGAAATCAGCTTTAAATTTTAAATCCCCTTCATTTAAATTTGCTAAATCTGGATAATCACCTAAAATCTTGCCTCTGTTTTTACCTCCCATAACAAATACAGGTGCAGCTTTTCCATGATCAGTTCCATTGCTATTATTGGGAGATACTCTTCTTCCAAATTCCGAGAACACTAGTGTTGTAATATTGCTTAGTAAGTTTGAGGCTTTAAGGTCATCATGAAATGCTTTTAGTCCTTGGGACAATTGTAATAATTTATTCTTATGTATCCCTATTTGATTGGCATGAGTGTCAAAACCTCCAAAACTTGTATAGTATATTTTAGTATTCAAACCTCCTTTTATCATTCTGCTAATCCAATTCAGATTTTTCCCTAATTGATGATCCGGATAATCTGATTTGTAGTTCTTTGTTTTTTCGATAGCCTTCTTTATTTGATCTGATCCTTCAAAAGCATTTATTGAAAGTTTGCGGACAAAAGCCAGATTATCGTTTCTGTCTTTTTGGTTTTCTGTTAAGTCCATACCTTTAATCTGCCTTTCAAATAACGCTGGATTTTGCAATGAAATACTATGTAGTGAATTTCCCTGCAAGGCAGGCGAATCAATGTTGTCAATATTTACTCCACCGATAATTTCATTTTTATGGCATGCGGCATCTAAATATCTACCCAGCCATCCCGAATTTAAATACTCATTTGAATCAGATGCTGTTTGCCAGATCTCCATGCTTCTGAAATGAGAACGATCTGGATTGGGGTATCCCACGTTTTGTATCACAGACAAATTACTTTGCTGCATGATCTCATTAATTCCATACATGGAAGGATGCCAGCCCATCATGTCATTAACTTTTAATATTTCATCCTTACCGATGGCAAGATTTTTTCTTATGTCATAATAAAGAGGATTTCCATAAGGTATAAATGAATTCAGTCCATCGTTACCGCCACTTAATTGAATAACAACTAATATTTCATGAATATCTTCTGATTCATTCTCTAATTCTTTTGCGCCTAAAGGAATTGCTGCCAGGAATTGCGGGATCAGAATATAGCCTCCTAATGCCGTCGCGGCAATTTTAATAAACTCTCTTCTATTTCTCATAGGATCTGATATTGAGGTGTTTTCATTATTATCTTTCCCAATTTTAAAATAGATTCATTCGCATTGGGTGCTGAAAGGTCGAAGTCATATTTTAAAACATTTTCCATGTCTTCCTCCAAATTACTATCAACTTCAAAAAGCATTCTATCAGATAATTCCTGGATTATATTTTTACTGGATCCGTTCCTTGTTTCTAAATTTAATTTAGGTGCCAAACAAGCTGCTCCCATACCCGGCTTTATCATTTGTGTCTCATCCATATTTAATTTATTTCCAAATGTCTTATTAAATATATTATTGATCACAGCAGCTCTCGCTACTAACTTTCCTGAATCAAGCCAAGTCCTTCCGCCATCCCAACCTTTGACATTCGGGGGATTAAGAAGCTCCATATTCTGATTTTTTAGAAAATTCATAGTGGGATTAAATGGAATATCGCAGATATTTAACTCATTAAATGTTTGCAATATAAATGTCAATGGGTCTTTTATTTTTTGGCCATTGTAACTGAGAAAATTCTTATCGGTAAATAATTTGAGAAGAAAAGGTTTTAACTCGTAGTCGCTTTTCTTCAGAAATTGTGCGTATTCATTAATAAGATTGCTGTCCGGTTCATCTGTCAGAAAATATTTTAAAAGTTTTTCTGTAATTCTATATGGTGCCCGTGGATGAGAAAAGATAGCATCAACCAGATCCGTAGCATTCAGATTTCCTTTCTTGTTCAGATAAATTTTATCGCCATTATCCTTATTTGCCGGAATATAATCTGCTTCATTCCTTCCGGGAGCAAGGCCAGCAAGCGCCCTGGCTCCTTCACTTATATCAGTCTCAGTATAATTTCCAATGCCAAGTGTGAACAATTCAAGCAATTCTCTGCTTAGATTTTCATTTGGCCGGCCAACCTTGTTTTGCTTGTTGTCAAGATAAATAAGCATAGCATTATTATAAAGAATCTCAGTGGTAAGCTTCTTTATATTGCCAAATGCATATTCTCTGAAAAGATTATTCTGATAGAACATGTATGAGCTTATTTTAACTTTCTGATAAGAGCTCACGAAATGATTATGCCAGAACAAAGTCATTCTCTCCTGCAACGGATTTTCGGAAGTATACATTTTTTGTAACCACCAGTTCTGGAGCTTGTGAAATTTTTCCCTGTCTTCCTGCCGTTTTAATTCCTTTTCATTTTCGCTTAGCCCCCCAAATTCTTTTCCGGCTCTTTCAGCTTCCTCAGAAGATAAAATAAATTCCGGTTTTTGGACCAATAAAGGATTGTCGAATAAATATAAAATATAAGATTTGATCCCTTTTGAGGAAATAAGACCAGAATGCTTATTAGAAAAGCCTATTCGCAGACTATAAATCGATTCAGCTTTCATTTATTTAATGAATATTTCTTTTTTTAAATAAGAACAGCAGTTACCATAATCACCCATAAGGTATAAACTTACTTAAGTTCATGAGTATGGCCATTTCTTGTAATATATACTTTATCATCTCCACAAGAAGTTCCATCACCAAAGCTAATAATGGTCGCTGGTTTAGCTGAAGAGTTAACCTGCGCTCTTCCTCCGGAGAAAAATCTAAATCCATTTTCCCAGCAACCAACATTGTGTATCAGTGCATCTATGACTGCTACTGTATAATCAATGCCTTTTCTGTTTATTCCATTGCTTGTTCCGGTTATCTGATACACATCATCATCATCGTCATCGGTTGTTCCGCCCTGGATAAGTTTTCTATCCCTTGATGTTTTCCATTTTCCCATAGATCCATCCGGGTGTATAATTGTGGCATATCCATTCCCAATAGAATCGCTTACAACTACTGACCAATGCATATTTGTATAATCACCGGAGCTATTTGCACCTCCAAGATTGGTGACTACTTTTTTCCCTTCGACTTTATTTCCATTATAAAAATAGTTATTGAATGTAATAGTGAGCACAGATCCTGGCATCCTAAACCTCTCAGTATAGACGACAATAATCTGGCCTTTCTTAGTTCTATTCCTTCCGTCGGTACTGGTACAACCAGAACCATAATCAATAATAATTTTTTTAACAATGGTATCTATTGCTACTACTCTGCATGGAAAAAAATTTCCGTCTTGATCAATGCCTGCTCCAATTCTTGCCAATGAATTTCCTGAAATGCTATTACTTACCATGACTCTTTCTATTGTTGCCTGGGCATCATTAAATGATGATTCAGATATTGCCTGGTCCTTTTCTGTGTTAAGATCATTATCCTTATCATGCTCTTTCTTACAGGATGATAGGGATATTAGCATTATTGCAATTACCAGATATAAATTCGTATTTGTTTTCATATACATCATATTGTTGTTTTGTTATTTAGATATGAAAAAGATAAAATGGTTTAATTTATTTATAATTCTTTTTTGTAAGGATAACTTTATCAAAAAAATATCGGGAGAATCACCTGCTTAATTGGCCATACTCAGCCGATTTTACCTAAATTATGATCTGAATTTCAGCCACATCAGTGTAGATTAAGGGCTTTTATTAATAGTCACGTTAAGCCGAATAGAAGCATTGATTTCAAAAACAGCAATTAAAACACGATTGTCTGATTTCCTTGTCACCGATTTTTTTCTGCAAAAGCTTTGATTGCGTTCAAATCAGCCATAAAATGGTCCGAACTTGTGCATAATAGGTCCTCCAGCGAGAGATAACCGAACTCATTCGGTTTATCTCTCATTTTGTTTCATTCAAATTCCCTGATAAGTAATGAAAGAATTGAAAACCCTTCTGCATGCGTTAATATTTTTTATGAAGAAAAGTTGATTTATCACCTGGAAACAAAACTTTGGTTAATATAGTATCTTTGGAGTCCTGATTTAGTGTGCTTTTTTTAATAAATATTTATATTTTTAGAATATGAAAAGTTTATCAATAAGCATCATTGGTTTTATTTTATTGTCATTTCCTGTAATGATAAAGGCTCAGCCTGCCAATAACTGGTGGAACAATAATGTGTTTTATGAAGTATTCGTACGTAGTTTTTATGATAGTAATGCCGATGGAATCGGTGATTTCAATGGTATTACGGCAAAGCTCGATTATTTAAATGATGGCGATTCTACAACAACTTCCGATTTAGGAATCAATGGAATATGGTTAATGCCTATGAATCCATCGCCAAGTTATCATGGCTATGATGTAACTAATTATAAGGATGTTAATTCACAATACGGTACAAAAGCAGATTTTAAAAACCTGGTGACCAAAGCACACAACCGAGGAATTAAGGTCATCATAGATTTTGTAATCAACCATACTTCATCCCAGCATCCCTGGTTTGTAAAATCAGCTGCCAACGACCCTTTTTATCGCGGTTTTTACCGCTGGTCTGATACTCTTCCCACTTACAAGGGCCCGTGGGGCCAGACAGTATGGTATCCAGACAACGGAAGTTATTATTATGCGGTTTTCTGGAGTGGTATGCCCGACCTAAATTATGCGTACCAGCCCGTAAAAGACAGTATATATTCTGCCGCCAAATATTGGATTGATTCCGCGGATATTGATGGCTTCAGATTAGATGCCGCCATGTATTTATATGAAAATGGAAGCAGCTTAAAGAATCAGCCGGAAACTTACCAATTCTGGACAGACTTTAATGCCTATTGCAAAAGCATCAAACCATCATTTATGTTAGTGGGTGAAGTATGGGATCCGAGCACCACTATAAAAACCTACAATAATGTAATAGACTATTGCTTCGAATTTAATCTGGCATCTTCCATCTTAAGTACAGTGAATTCCGCAAATGTTACAGGGTTGGTATCAGCTGCTGATTATGCGTATAATAATTTGCAGAATAATGAGTTTGGAACATTTTTAACAAATCATGATCAGAACCGTGTTATTGATCAACTAAGCGGAAGTCTGCCAAAAATGAAAGTGGCTGCCAGCATTTATTTAACCTTGCCTGGTAATCCATATCTGTATTATGGCGAAGAAGTGGGTATGAAAGGCAGTGGCGCAGATCAGTATAAGCGCACACCCATGCAATGGACTTCGGGAACAAACGGAGGATTTAGCACTAGTACGCCATGGGAGGCTTTAAATACAAATTATACCACTTATAATGTGCAGACCATGACTGGTGATAACAGCTCGATTTATAATTATTATAAAAAACTAATTCAGGTTCGCAATAAGTACCAAGGCATTAAAAACGGAACGTATCAAAATATCCCTACCTCCGATAACTCTGTTTACGCTTTTGTACGCCAAACAGGTGCTGAAAAGTTTATCGTTATGATCAATACTGCTAACAGAACTATCAGCAACCTATCTATGAATTTGTCGTCTGCCGGCATTGCAGACAGTACCTATAGAATGGCAGATGTACTTAATAATACTATAGAACAAATGGCTGTTGTAAATTCCACAGCAACCGGTATTTCATTGCTGGCTTATGAAAGCAAAATAGTTGGGGTGAGCGGGGTGAGTGCTGTTACTTCAGTTGTTGGGCCTGCGGACAATCAAACGAGATTAAACATTTATCCTAATCCGGGCAGAGACATTCTGAATATTGAAATACAAAATTTAAATACAGGCAAAGAATCTGTTGTAGAACTTTACAATACACTGGGAGAGCTAACTGCCTCCTTTACTTTGCAGGCAAACCAAATAAATATGGTTTCCATTGCAAATTTACCTACAGGTGTTTACTATATAAAAACAGCGGACGGAAAAGCAGTTAAGTTTTTGAAACAATAGTTTCTT
>DATMOV010000098.1:0-2703 GCA_035568055.1 Cytophagaceae bacterium | reverse complement strand
TCGTCAACTCACATTCCATCGCTGAAGATTATAATGTTGGCAAATATGAGGCAGAAGTAATATCGCTGCTTGAGAAGTTGTTTCTGGAAAAAGATATTGTAATACTTACCGGCGGCTCAGGTTTGTACGTAAGGGCTGTATGTGAAGGCTTCGATGAATTTCCGGAAGCTGATCCTGAAATCAGAAAAATACTTAATAAAATATTGAAAGAAGAGGGAATCGAGGCCTTGCTGAAAGAGCTAAAGCCTGCCGATCCTGAATATTATGAAAGGGTAGACAAGGGCAATGCTCATCGGATTATCAGAGCTCTTGAAGTCTTTCGGCAGACAGGTCTGCCCATTTCTGCGTTTAGAAAAAATATCCGTAAGGAACGTCCATTTGAAATTATTAAAATAGGTATTAATCGAGATCGTAAGGACTTATATAAAAGAATTGATGAAAGAATGGATCAGATGATTGCAACAGGGCTTCTGGAAGAAGCTTCCAGATTATATCAACACAAGGATAAGCCTGCCTTGCAGACGGTGGGCTATTCAGAGATCTTTGATTTTATAGATGGCAAACAAAACTGGGAAGAAACAGTAAGATTATTGAAACGCAACAGCCGCCGCTATGCCAAAAGACAAATGACCTGGTTCAATAGGGATAAGGAAATTGTCTGGTTTGAAGCTGGAAAGGTTTTGAAGGTAACGGAATATTTAAGACAGCAATTAAATTTAGAAAAATAGAAAATTTAAGTTTATATAGAAATTCAGAAATCAGGTAGAACAGCTTCAAAAAATAAATGACTATGAATTTGTTAAAGATGATTTACCGGAAAATTATACCCATTATTCCAGGATTGATCTCAATTATGCCTTTCTCGTTAAAAGCCCAATCGTGCTCAGATTTGAGATACATTAGAATTAACATTCACTTTATGTTAAAGAGTAATGGTACGGGGAATTACACAGAGTACAATAATGGGAAAATTCCAGCAACTCCTGCTCAAAATGGATTTTGGTATGCTCAGTCTCTTATAGATAATTCTAACATTCAGTTAGCAAATAATCAACACATGAATTTACCAATAGGGAATATTACTCCGAATCCTGCAACTAATATCCGGGTTGCATTAACGGGTGTATATTTTCATCGTGATGATAATAATTATTATTATACACCTTCTAATAAAAGTTCAAGTAGCCTGAATAATACCTATGGAGTAAATAAAAATTCAGAATTAAACGTTTTTGTTCAACAAGACACTCCTTCTGTCGCTTATGGTGGAATTGCGTGTGGCCTTGGAAATTGTTGGAGCACCTGTACTACTCCCTGGATCAAACTAACAGGAATATGGATTAACACCTCAGCCACTAGCGGCGCTACGCCGGATCAAATGGGGCGTACGATAAATCATGAGATAGGGCATGTTCTGGGCCTGGCGCATACATTTGACGGAAGTTCGAATTGTGCTGTACACCAAAGTAAATGTAGTGATACACCCAGCCATGCTAATGCCTGGGTGAACGGCTCAAACAATGTGATGGACAATAACGCTTATCAGAATGCGATAACCCCTTGCCAGTTAGCGATTATGCAAAATGCACTTGACGTTTATTACAGAAATTTTTTTGCCTGTTGTTCTGGTTACCCGCTTACAGCGCCGGTTTATGTAAGATCCCAGGTCTCTGGTTACCAGAAAGTGATTCTCAATGGCTCCTGGAGGACGAATAAACCTGAATCTGATTATCAAATTGAAATCAATAAAACCGATACTTATGGAAGTCAGAATAATTCGGGGGAATATTATTCTAAGACATTCTCCGGCCAATATGATTTGATAGATCTCACTGAGCTTTATAAGTTTGTTCCTGGAAATTTTTACAAAATAAAATTAACAGTTAATGGCGGAAACTGTAATACAAATGATTCTGAAGAAGCCTGGTTAAAAATTGAGAACTCAACTAATTTTATTCTGGAACACTATAGAGTACTTATAGAGCGGCTGAAAAAGAGGAAGGAAAGAAAAGAAAAAGCAGATCAGAAGAATAGAAAAAGTAAAAAGTAAAAATCTCCGATTTCATCAATCAAATGTCAACCCTATAATGATAGAGGGGCTTTCAAAACTTATAATCTTTTTAAACGAAATTTATATTCTAAGGTATTCCAGCAAAACAACGTTGGAAGAAATTCAAGAAAAAGATATTGTAATGGCGACAAACCCAGATAAGAAATATCCGGACTTTTTTTATTGCCCCACCGGCAGAACAAACTTAAAGGCCACAAAAAATAAGCCGGCCCCTTTTGGGAGCCGGCTTATATCCTAAAACACTACTCTAAAAAAATTATATATTAAAAATTAAGAAAGTTTTCCGATTCCTTTTTGATAGCATCTTTATCCAGGCCAGTTGTTAGTCCTATAGATATTTTTCTTACCAGGATACCAACAATCGCTTTTCTGAAACCAAGTTTCTCAGCCATGTTAATGCAAAAGTCCATCTCAGAATCGTCAATTGAACCATCTGCCAGCATCATTTGAACAAGGTCGAAGATCTGATCAAATCTCTCAGAATCATTAGAGGGAATTCTTAGTTCTTCATTTGTTGATTCAAGAATCATAGAATCCAACTCAGTAGATTTAAAGCCATGCTTTTCTCCTACTTTGTAGATATATTCTTTTTCGGTATCCGAAACCATACCATCGGCTTTTGCCAGGTTGAT